>CAZWGG010000483.1:0-2427 GCA_964633305.1 uncultured Bacteroidales bacterium | reverse complement strand
TACATATTGGGTTATTGGTCATCCGGGTGAAACAGAAGAAGATTTTCAGGCAACATTAGATTTGCTTGAGGAGATGAGGAATGATATTTACCAGGCTGAATGTAACTATTTCCTTTATCATTATTCAAAACAGGGAAAAGAAAATGAATGGTCTAAAAATCGTCGGTTGCTATATTCTGAAGAAGCTACAAAACTTTTATTGTTTGAGTATTACACATTAAATATGGACCCATTGCGGGAAGAAGCATTCAACAGGGTACACCGGTTTGAAGCTCATTGCAGAAAATTAGGAATTCCCAATCCGTATTCTCTTGATGAACATCATCAGGCAGATAGGAGGTGGCATAAGTTACATAAGAATGCTGTCCCTGGCATGAAAGATTTTTTGAGCAGATCGGGGTACATAGATGAATGCAAAAAAATACAAGGTGTAACTTTTGCAGACCAAAGAAGATATGAGATTGAAACATTTGATTTTTAAAGAATGATTAATTATAAAATTTAGCTAATTTTTATGGATAATATCGAACAAAGGTTAGCATCAACTGAGCTCTTAAAAGAAAGAGAGTTCTGGAAATCGAAGCTAGTGGATTTTAGGAAAACTAATTTTTTTTATGATTCTTATGAGGTTAAATTCGATGAAACGAAATCCTTTAGCTTTAAACTAGATGCCGAATTAAACAACAAATTACTGAAACTATCTAACAATTCTGATAACAATCTGCATGTTATCCTTGCAAGTATTTTAGCAGTATTATTAAGTAAATATCTTAATGAAGATCGGATTGTAATAGGTTCCCCCATTGATATTCAGAAAAATGAAACAAATTTATTAAATACGTTTTTGCCCCTTAGATTTAATTTTGATAAGGTTTTAAACTTTAAAGAAGTACTATTTCATACTAAAACAATAGTCAATGAGGCAATATCGCATCAAAACTTTCCCATAAAAATATTATTAGAGGAGTTATCTGAAAAAAAAAGTAACGCAGATTTTCCCCTTATTGATACAGCATTGTTACTGACGAATATTCAATCTAAAAAATATATTGATCCTTTAGGCATTAACTTTATATTTTCATTTACCCGCAATAATAATTTATTAGAGGCAACTATCTTCTTTAACAGCGCTCTTTATCATCACAATACAATTATTCAAATTAAAGAATTATATCTAAATATTGCTGAAACATTGCTATCGAATATTAATGTTCCGTTAAAGGAATTAGATTTATTTAATGAATATAACAAAATTGCACTAAAAGCCTTTAATAATACGTGTGCCAACCTTCCCAAGGAGAAAATAATTCACCAATGTTTTGAAAAACAGGTTAAATTAAATCCGCGTGCAATTGCAGTTTCTGATGGAAATACCAGTTTAACATACGAAGAGCTGAATGAAAAAGCTGAAGTTTTAACTTCTTTTTTAATTCAAAAAGGTGTAACAAGTATGTCTATTGTTGCCATTTTAATTGAAAATTCTGCTGAATTAATTATTTCCATTTTAGGTATTTTAAAAGTAGGAGGTGTTTATTTACCAATAGATTTAAATTATCCCGAAGAGCGGATAAAATATATCCTTAAAGATAGTAATGCTTCTTTACTAATATCACTGAATGATTACACCGACAACTTAAAATTAGAAATCGAATCGGTAGACATAAAGCAAGTATTGGTTAACGAATCATTTATAGATAAGAGAAAAAAAAGAGTCAATATTTCAATTACTCCAAAAGATCCGGCTTATATCATATATACTTCAGGATCAACTGGTTTTCCTAAAGGTGTCATAATTAAACATGAATCTGTTGTAAATTATATTAACTGGGCTGTCGGGCAATATATAAAAGGAAGAGATTTGTCTTTCCCTTTATTTACCGCTGTGTCTTTCGATCTTACTGTTACTTCAATTTTTTCTCCGCTTTTTTCAGGTAATCGAATCATTATTTATAATGAAAAAAGGCCTGAGCTACTTTTTTCAAAAATGTTAAATGATAATATAGTAGGGGCAATAAAACTAACCCCATCTCATCTACAATTACTTATTGAAAGTGATTTTTCCAATTCATCGGTAAGATGTTTAATTTTAGGAGGGGAAGATCTTGAAAGTGAGCTTTGCAAGAAAGCCATTCAAAAGTTCAAAAACAATATTGAAATATATAACGAATATGGACCAACAGAAGCCACTGTTGGTTGTATGATTTATAAATTTGATGTTGCTTTGGATTACAGCACAAGTGTTCCCATAGGAAAACCAATTGCGAATAACCAGGTATATATTATTAATAGCGAAAACAAACCGGTTCCGAAAGGTTTTTATGGTGAGATCGGAATTTCTGGAATTGGACTCTCAATTGGATATTTAAATAAGCCAGAGTTAAGTCAGAACAGTTTTATCAGTGAGCCTTTTGAGGCTTCACCAAAAGT
>CAZWGG010000482.1:0-4689 GCA_964633305.1 uncultured Bacteroidales bacterium | reverse complement strand
GGTTGCCAAAGAAAAACAACTACGAAAAAAGGGTGCAGAGCTTGAATTTGCTATGAAAGTATCACAAATAATTGCCAGTACTGCCGTTGGTATAATGAAAGCTTTTGAGTTAGGTCCAATTTTAGGTGCAGTTTTGTCAGTTGTAGTAGGAGCTGAAGGGGCCCTTCAATTATCAAAAGCAGCTGCCGAACGAAATAAGGTTCTTAATTTACATACAGGAGGTTTCACAGGCCCAGGAGACAAATACGAACCTCGCGGGATAGTCCATGCCGGTGAATATGTCGTGGCAAAAGAGGAACTTGAACACCCTGAAGTACGCTCTTTTGTAAGCAGCATTATTGAACCCATGAGAATGCGCAGGCTCAATTACAGCCCTTATGCCTACAATACAACCCTTCCTGATCGTACGTTTGCCGAGGGAGGTTTTACGTCACGGACTTCCCAGGGGAACAATCAACAAACTGTTCCAGGTCCGGATCTGTCAGAACTTAAAACCTTGATTGCCCAAAATAGCATGTTTTTGTCATTATTGCTCAACAAGGGAGTTTATGCCAATTTTGATGAAACCAAAATTTTCGAGATGCGACAACGAATTGCCAAACAGGAAATGATGGAGCAAAGAGCATCACATTAAATCTGTCCTTTAGTAAAATAACAGTGCTACATATTTTCACGTTGATTCCTGATTCTAAAGTCATCACATGGCACGTAGTTTTTTTAATAGCAAATTATGGCAAGGCATACTGGACCGTCTCGGGTTACTGGAGACACAAGTAGGGACTATACCCCCGGCAGAAGATTACAACACGGTGGCAGATGTAAGGGCGGAAACAACCCACAACGACGGCGACCGGATATTTTGCCTCGAAAACCAGGTTATTTATATTTTCGACCAGGCAAGCACAGAACCGGATAATGGCAGTACCATTTTAAAACCCGATGATATTAGCGCCGGCAACCCGGGGCGGTGGGTGTTTGAATCACAGTTAGCCCTTAAGGGGCATACCCATACCGATAAAGCAGATAAGATTACAAGCCCGTTGCAAACACGGTTTCTCATGTCTGACGGGGATGGAAACCCTGTTGAAAGCGTTTATAGCCCGAATTCATTTGCCGGGTCATCTCATACCCATACAGGTTATGCTACTGAAGCAGCCTTACAAAATCTTCAATCGGAAGTTGACGGTTTAGAAAATGATATTGGAGATAAAATGGATAAATATCCTGTCCAGGCCGGGGATGTGGGTAAACCAGCTGTTTTTAATTCTGAGGGTAATACCATTCCGGGTAATTTGCCAAACTACTATGAATTTACTACCGGTGAGTTAACTGCAGGGGTAACAAAAACCATTTCGCATAATAGAGACTGGTCAACAGGATACATAATTAATGCCCGGACACCCGATGGGAATAATAATATGATTGTACAGGTATTAAAAAGAAATGATGCAGACCCGGCAAATGCCATCGACATAAAATCAATCGTGGGGGTGCCGGAACCGGGTTTAACCATTCAAATAGTCGGATTTTAATTTAAATATATACATTATGAAAAGGATATTTATTTTAAGCATTTTAAGTCTTTTGCTTTTTGAAGTAGAAGCACAGGAATTCCCGAT
Organism: uncultured Bacteroidales bacterium; assembly: GCA_964633305.1. Taxonomy (GTDB): domain Bacteria; phylum Bacteroidota; class Bacteroidia; order Bacteroidales; family UBA10428; genus CAZWGG01. Next base: position 3,070 of record CAZWGG010000482.1, on the reverse strand, counting down.
AGGTACTAATGTAAGAATATATGGCTACCTGGTAGTTGACGGGGATAGTATTAAGACTTCCTATTTTGTTGTGGATTCCATAAAGGTAAATGATAGCTTAATTGTTAAGATATACCAGGGAGTTATTCCCGATACCACAGAAGTGGCTAAAATGATAAATGACAGATCACTGGAAGTTGCCGGTTCAAATACCGATATTCAATTGAATTATAACGAGCTTTTAGGGAGTAGTGATGATGTATTAAGTGGGTCTTTGTTTACATTCGATGGTGATAGACTATACATACAAGAGCCTTCACATTCCAATTATTTCGATTTTGATTTAGACCCTTCAAACCTGGGAATAGAATTATATGCAGAAGAGAGTGATTACGATTATATATACATGAAGCAGAATGCTGATGAGTTCCAGTTATTTTGTGATGAAAGTAGCCAGTCGGATGGTGTTATATTCGATTTGGACTCTGATGGGTCTAACTACTCAAACCCAATGTACCGACTAAATGTATTTAACGGATCAAATGAATTATCTATACGATATTATATCTCTCCATCACCGGTTTACCAGGTCGGCCATTATACTGGTTCTGAGCTCGATTATCTAAGAATTTATAATGATAAAACAACTTTGGGATTTAATAGTATCGATTTCTTTCAATTGGATACAGATTCACTGTGGATTAGTGATATACCTATAAGTGGATTTAGTGCTTTAGTCGGAGGACAATTTTCAGGCAGTTTAACTGATGGTGTCCCGACAGAAGCTGAAATTGAGGCAATAATCGGTACAACTGCAGCAGGGGCAAAGGCAGGATATAAAGTTACCATTAAAGATACAGATGGTTCAGGATTGCTTTACCAGGTAGAAAGCGATGGAACCGATTGGTTTTATGTGGTGATGACTAAAGCCTTATAATTAAAATACAGGATATCCGATTTCAATTAAGAGCAACCGGCATGGCAACCAACAAAGATTTTGAAAAACGGATAAGTAATCTTGAAGAGAATTCAGAGAAGATACTTGAAATTGTAACAGAGTTAAAAGTAGGGGTTTGCGGATCTGAACAAATAGGCGTGGAAGGGCTTATTAAGCAATCGAGAAGGCATGAAAAGTTTATTGAACATTGTGAGAAACTCGATTTACTTGCTGAAGTAGCCAGGCATAAAAAATATATTTCCAGGGATAAAAAGATGAAATATACTGTTTATGGGGCATTTACAGCAATTACGTTTGTTCTGACCTGGTTAACAAAATTTTGGGATAAAATAAAGAACAGCATCAATTGAATTACACACAATAAATGTCATATAAACAAATTACATATCCTCCCAAAGTAGTTACAGGTAACAACGAAATAATCCTGGATATTACGGTTATCGATGCTTATGTTACAAAAGGGTTATCACAAAAGGGTATACTATTATTAATAGGTTTTCATGAAGTCGATGATTCGATAACGTTTTCCTGGAATAATAAAAATATTTCATTTACCTGTGTACCGGATTATACAGGACAGCCCGGAACTTATCCGGTTCGTACATCCGAAACCATCCAGCAATGGGGAGAATCAATATTCCGTATATTGGTTTCAAATTATGAATTGTCAAATAGTTTTATAATAAGCGGGCAGGCGCTTTTAGCATCATACAGGGTATATTTTGAACCTTTTGACAAATTTCCTGATAACAATCTTACCATTGATGTGGATACAATCGCACAGGTGCAGGTTACAAATAGCAGCTATACACCCGATGAATTATATGAAAACTACAGGCTCAAATTACAATTGCTTTACGAATCTCTTGAAGGTAGCCTTGTAAAACTTTCAAAATTCCGGTCGGCAGTTTATCCTTCCTTTTTATATCTTCCGGGCACCCGTAATGCAAGCCTTCAATATGATTTAAGCCGGCTGGTATACAACGATATTACCGGGCATTTTACTTTTCCCGAATCAAACCTTGCCAGGCAATGGATGATAATAAGAAAATATTATATCCAGCTTTCTTTTCTTGCCAATAATCTGGAATTTTCTTCTTTGCCTGCCGACCAGTTTTTTTATGTATTGCCCGGTAAATTATCTAAAAACCAGGTTAAGCAGTTCAACACGGGCAACACCAATCTTTACAACTGGATTATATCAGGTAAAAAATTTCTCTCTTTTGCACCAAATATCAAATACACGGATATTTACAGTCCAGAAAAACTATATTTTTTATTCATCGATGCCTTTGCATCGGTTATTCTTTTTATAGAAGAAACACTTAATAATGATAGCGTGCAAAAAAGGGCATTGGTATCATTCTCGGCAAGCGGGTTTTCGGTTTATGAATTTTCTGTAGGTTTTCAAAAAATAAAACAACAGGATTATGGAAATTTATATCCCGTATCGTATGATATTTGGTTAGAGGATAATAACGGCAGTTTAATAAGCGAAAGGAGAACCTTCCACCTGGACTATACCCACCAAAGAAATGCGCGTTATTTTTTATTTAAAAATTCATTTGGAGTTTATGAATTGTTCAGATCAACCGGTATTGCGGTAAAGTCAGGTAAAATTGAAAAGGAATTTTATTCCAGGAATATTTTAAAACCTGCCGATAATGATCAACTGCGCAAAGTTGCAGGTATCCAAAGCGATTTTAGCATGAGAATTAATTCGGGATACCTGTCAGATCCGTGGAATTATTATTTTGTATCCGAATTTCTGTCTTCAGAAGATGTATTTTGGCTAAAGAACGACCGTGCCTATGCCATCCAGGTCGAAAGCAGCAATGTGGATATCTCCAGGTCTGATATGGAAAACAATCACGAATTTGACTTCATCGTTTCAATGGATGATTTAAGTGATGACTTCTTCCAGGAATTCGGTCCCGGTTCCGAGTTACCTGCCGGTGGTGATTTTAGTAATGATTTTAGTGAAGATTTTAACATTTAGATTATGACAAAATATAGTGATTCGGCTTTGGCAGATAGGGTACGGGCAGTGCTCTATCAAAATAACATGAATGAAATTGATGCACTTGAATTGCGTGAATTATTGCTTGATTTTGTGGATTCCAAGTTATCAAG
>CAZWGG010000481.1:0-4694 GCA_964633305.1 uncultured Bacteroidales bacterium | reverse complement strand
TTTCAAGGCAAGAATAACGCAGTATTTGGCGTTTTCTTGCAAAGACTACTTATATGTTTAAAAATAAAAACTACTAAAAATAATATTCGATAATTCATCGGTAAGTTTTTTTTATTAGGTTTGGTAAACATCTTCATATCATCTATTGTTATTATGATTATTATAACGAGCTTATTTCTGGGCTGTAATTATTGATTTAATCCGCTTTCACCCAGAAGAATGGGTTACGGCAGATAAAGACACATATATATATAATTCTTATATTGCCTCCATCCAGTAAATCGAAATATAAATAGATTTATACTCTTTTGATTAAAATCGAGTAAAAGAAATAATCTAAAACACAAGAAATGGACTAAAAACATAAAAATAACTGCCTTCATCTTTAACCTGTCATGGATACATAAAGAATTCCGGAAAACTTTTTTACCTAACGATTGTTATTTATTTAATATTCTATTGCCACATGACATTTGTTTTTTCTCTAATATGCATCTTTTTTAAATTTTTCATGTCATTATTAAGGTTTATACTCAGTACAATTTAACTTAATTAATTTCTTCTCAAATGATTCTTGTTACAGGAGGCACTGGTCTTATAGGTTCTCATCTTTTATATGAACTTTGTATTAAGCATGAAAAAATAATTGCCTTAGGTCGTGTAAAAAGCAATAAAAATCATCTTTTAAAACTTTTCGGTTACTACTCTGCAGAACCACAAAAACTATTCAAAAAAATTTTATGGAGAGATGCAGACTTGTTAAATTACAAAACACTTGTTAAAGCTTTACAAGGAGTGTCCCAAATTTATCATTGTGCCGGGAAAATTTCATTTAACGATAATCAGAAAGAAAATATTTTTAAATTAAATATTAAGGGCACATCAAATATTGTTAATGCCGCTATTGAGAATAAAGTTGAAAAACTAATATTCGTAAGTTCAACTTCTGCATACGGTAAATCAGACAGAAATATCATAATAAATGAAAATATAAATTGGAATTGGGTTACCTATAATTCTTCTTACTCTTTAAGCAAGTATAAGGCAGAAACTGAAGTTTGGAAGGGATCTGCCAAAGGGCTTAAAATAGTTATTGTAAACCCATCAATTGTTATCGGCCCTGGTTTTTGGGACAGGGGGTTTGGAAAACTTTTTAACGAAATAAACAAAGGCCTCCTTTTTTATCCGCTGGGGGCAACAGGTTTTGTTGATGTAAGAGATTTAGTAAGGATAATGATTATTTTAATGAACAAAAACATATCTGGTGACCAGTTTATCATTAACTCTGAAAACAAAACCTACAAAGAAATGTTTTCACTTATTGCAAACTCACTTAATAAATCTTCTCATTTTATTCCGGCATTTCCTGTTTTTACAAATATTATATGGAGGATTGGAAAAATTTTTTCTTCATTCACGGGTAAAGAACCATTCCTGACCAAAGAAAACTTAACCTCCAGTCAAAGTACTAACTATTTCACTAATAAAAAAATAGTAGATTCAACCGGAATTACTTTCACACCAATAAAGGATTCGATAAATTTTATTGCAGAAAAACTTGTTTTAGATAATCTTCATATCAGTCATCGTAATATAAACTCTAAACCCCAGAAAACTTATTTGCTTTACTCATGGTTATATTCATATTTTTTTAACATCGATCATAGAAGAGGTTAATATTCTATCTTATATACTTGCATAAATAACCGCTTCATAATAACTTGCAAACATTTATTTATTGCCTGCAATCTATTTCACTAGTTCATTGTACTAGTGAAAAAGCAATCTCAATGTCCCTATAACAATTTGACTTAAATACATTAAGACTGGAGCAGGTAAGACAATAACTTCAAACGATTTCAAGTAATGATAAGAAATGGGCAAAGCCGATGAATCTCATACAAACAGGATAGAATTTCCTAACCCTGAATTAGCCGATCCAGAAGGATTGGTAGCATATGGGGGAAACCTGGAGATAGAAACGTTATTAGCAGCTTACTCACAGGGTATTTTTCCATGGTTCAATGAAGGTTCACCCATTTTATGGTGGTCACCTGATCCACGTCTTGTTTTGTTTCCTGATAAATTGAAAATATCAAAAAGTTTTAAACAAAAAATCAATAGAAATATTTTCGATATCAGGTTCGATACAAATTTCGAACAGGTTATTCACTATTGCTCAAGTGTAAGAAGAAAAAACCAGGATGGAACATGGATAACAGGGAATATACAAAAGGCCTACATAAAATTACATCACAAAGGATATGCCCACTCTGTGGAAACATATTTTGAGGAAAACCTCGTTGGTGGATTATACGGCGTGTCAATAGGGGCTGTTTTTTTTGGAGAATCTATGTTTCACCTTATGACAGATGCATCCAAAATTGCTTTGTTTTACCTGGTAGAAAAACTGAAACAATGGAAATTTCATTTTATAGATGCCCAACAATCAACCCATCATTTGAAAAGTTTAGGGGCAGAAGAAGTGCAACGGAAAAAGTTTCTTTCTTTACTTGCCAGTGCCCTACGATGTAAAAGTAAAGTAGGAAGATGGAATTAATATACTAAGTTAAAGGAAAAAATACAAATCTGTTTAAAATATGCTTTGCAGCCAGTTTTCAATAACCTTTTACCCAAAGTATCTTTTCCTGCTCAGCACATTGCTCAACCAACTCAATTAATTCTTTATTAATTATTTTAAGCTTTTCAAAATAAATTTCCCAGTTATTCCGCCACATTTTATCAACTTTTTCCAGTTCTTCGAAAAAGTCTTGCCCCAGAAACTGACTTGAAACAGTTGAAAAAAATTGTTCAATAGATTTTATTGATTCAAAAACTCTAAGATTCTTGAGTAATTCATTCCTCAATGGAATAATTTTTCTTGAATTGTATCTTGTTGAATTAAAATAATCATATAACTTATTTGCATTCTCAAAACAAGGAGCAAAAATATTAAAAACTATACTGTCCATGTATTTTGATTCCGGATTGCATCTCATATAATCACTATTGCTCCCTGTTGTATTTAATTCAACAAAATTGAGACTTTTTGATCCATAAATTTTAAGTTTCATACATAAGATACTTTCTATGTAACTAAAGTTATGAATTATTGATCAAAAACCAAAATTATTAGGAACCACGAAATAATTTGTATTATTTTTAATTTGAAAAAAATCGTTATTTTTTATGAAATATTTTCAACTACTAATAATTTATAAATGATGGATATCTATGAATTTAAAAATCACGCAAATAAATTTATTGATTGGATAATAGATTATTATCAAAATATCGAAAAATATCCGGTTAAGTCGAAAGTAGAACCTCGCCAAGTATATAATAAACTTCCCAAACATGCACCGGAATCAGGGGAAAATATTGATATACTTTTAAAAGATTTTGAGAACACCATACTTCCAGGAATCACACATTGGCAGAACCCTAACTTCTTTGCATATTTTCCTGCTAATTCAAGTTTTCCTTCTATACTTGCCGAATTACTAACATCTGCGCTGGGAACTCAATGTATGAAATGGGAAACATCGCCTGCAGCTGCCGAATTAGAAGAGTTAGTTTTGAATTGGCTTAAAAAGTTAATTGGTATCCCCAGCAGTTTTCCCGGTGTTATTCAAGATACTGCCTCAACAGCTACATTATGTGCAATCCTCTCGGCACGTGAAAAATTTTCAAATTTTACCATAAACAAAGAAGGATATTCAACCCAACGCTTTAGAGTTTATTGTTCAGGTGAAGCTCATTCGTCTGTTGAAAAAGCTGTTAGAATTGCTGGTATAGGAAGTAACAATCTTGTGAAAATTGATGTAGATGATGAATTTGCCATGATACCCGGTAAACTGGAAGATGCAATAGTACAAGATATTAAAACAGGCTTTACACCTTTATGTGTAATTGCAGCCCTTGGCACTACCGGGTCAACAGCAGTTGATCCGCTCGATAAAATTTCAAAAATTTCGGTAAAATACAGTACATGGCTCCATGTAGATGCTGCTTTTGCAGGGTCTGCCCTTATCCTGCCCGAATATCGCCGGATGATAGAAGGAATTGAAAATGTTGACAGTTTCGTATTTAATCCACATAAATGGTTATTTACTAATTTTGATTGTTCGGCATACTTTGTTAAAGATAAACAAGCATTGCTTAATACTTTCCAACTTGTGCCAGAGTATCTTAAAACAAAAACTCAGGGAATGGTGAACGATTATTGCGACTGGGGAATACAACTTGGAAGAAGGTTCAGGGCACTTAAATTATGGTTTGTAATTCGTAATTTCGGGATAAAAGGTTTACAGGATAAGCTGAAAGAACATATAGCCCTTGCCCAATACTTTGCCAATGAAATTGTTAAATCAGGCAAATTTGAAGTACTTGCACCGGTAAAATTCAACCTGGTTTGTTTCCGGTTTGTCCCAAAAGGAATAAAAAACACAGAAAAGCTTAATAAGCTAAATGAAACCCTGTTAGCCCTGATTAACAAAACCGGAAAGATTTATATGTCACACACAAAACTTAAAAATATATACACATTAAGAATGGTGATCGGCCAAACCTATGTAAAAAAAAAACATGTTCTAAACGCATTGAATATTATACATAAGGAATCAACTGAACTGGAGAATAGAAGAACACAACTAATGTAAATTAATTAAAAAATGCAATTGCAAGAAATTGTA
>CAZWGG010000480.1:0-4704 GCA_964633305.1 uncultured Bacteroidales bacterium | reverse complement strand
AAAACAGTTAGAAACCATTTTGCAATCCCACTGGAAATGGAAGTTAATGTAGTTTAATATATTTTTTCATTGTTCTAAAATATCTATAAATTTGGTTTCAGTATAGTTGATTTCAACTTGTAAATGAGAAGTATATGTAACAAATGAAATAAAACATTAACCAGGTAAATGATTAAAAGGTATATTACTATTTTTATTTTTCTTTTTGGCGTATTATTTGCCTTGTTTTCCCAGTCAGATGACGATTACTGCAACCAGGTAAAATCATTCATTAACCTGTTAAGTAAATACCATTACCAACCCAAACTAATAACAAATGAATTTTATAATGAAGTTTCCGATCAATTCTTTCAAACCCTTGATCCATATGGTATATATTTCACATCTAAAGATTTAATACAACTTACTATACTAGAAGACTCAATATACTTGGATAACCTCAACTCATTTTGTGATTTTTTTACCCGTTCTGCTAATTTATTCAAACAAGAGCTAATAAAAGCCGATTCTTTTTTAAACACTTTTGAAAAAACAAAATTTGATTATACAATAAAAGAGTCAATTACTTTTTCTGATAAAGATGATCTTGTATTTGCTTATGATGATAAAGCTCTTTTAGAACGTTGGAGAAAATGGATTAAATATCAGACTCTTATCCAGTTATATTTACCTATTGATTCAAACCATATAAAAGACCCTACATTTATTCTTACCAAAGAACCTGAAGCGAGAAAAACTGTGATAGCAAAAGAAAAATGCAAGATTAAACAGATTCTTTCGCATAATACGGGATACAAAAATTATATTGTTTCGATATTTCTGAATGCGATTGCAGAAATGTACGATCCACATTCCAGTTTTTTTTCAAGTGATATGAACGATAGTTTTGAACAATCTTTATCAAAGAAAGCCTATTCGTTTGGAATAACGTTGGAAAAAAATTCGGCGGGTGATATTCAAATAGCAAAGCTTATTCCAGGGGGGCCGGCCTGGAAATCGGGTGAATTAAACAAAGGAGATGTATTACTTCAGATCGGGTGGCCCGATGGACAATTAACGGATTTAACATGCATAGATTTTTATGAAGTTCAGGATCTGTTGAAGTCTTCAAAATCTCAGCGCATAGAACTTAAGATAAGAAAAGTTAACGGGCAAATAAAAAAAGTTGTTCTAATAAAAGAAGAGATGATAGTTGATGAGAATGTTATTACCAGTTATGTTTTGGATGGAGAAAAAAAAATTGGGTATATATATCTTCCGGGGTTTTATACTGAAGTGGAAGAGAACAGTATTTCAGGCTGTGCAAATGATCTTGCAAAGGAAATAATAAAGTTAAAAAAGGAAAATATTGATGGACTTATTCTTGATGTAAGAAATAATGGGGGTGGATCAATGATTGAAGCATTAGATCTGGCAGGAATTTTTATTAACGAAGGACCTTTAAGTATATATCATATAAGAGAAGAAGATTTTCAAGTATTAAAAGATTTAAACCGGGGAACAATTTATCGGGGCCCAATGGTAGTATTAGTTAATAAGTTTAGCGCTTCTGCTTCAGAAATACTTGCTGCAGCTTTGCAAGATTACAACCGTGCCTTAATAGTTGGGGCCTCAACATTTGGTAAGGCCACAGGACAAATTGTACTGCCTTTAGAAACATCTTCAGGTTCACAAGCCGGGGCAGCCTATGTTAAAGTGACTGTAAACAAGTTTTACCGGATTAATGGACATTCACACCAGCTTAAAGGTGTAATTCCCGATATTTTGCTCCAAGATGATCTTGGGTATATTGATTTTTATGAAGCAAATTGTTCATCTGCATTGCCTTCGGACTCTATTGACAAAAAAGTTTATTTTAAACCGTTACCCCCCCTCCCGGTAGTGGAACTTGGAGAAAAGAGCAAGAAACGTACAGATAACGACAAGATATTCCAGGAAATAAAAGATTTAACTGAATCTATAAAAGGGTATCTTAAAAATAAAAATACCATTCAACTTGATATTTTTTCATTTGATGAAAGAATGAAAAAACGGAATAATCTTATAACGTCGATTGAAAATATTTCAAAACGAAATTCATCGTCATATAAAGTAAATAATAATGAATATGACCAAGAGTTAATTCATTTTAATAAGTATAACAAAGAAATAAATGCTATGAACCTTAAAAATATACAAGAGGATATATATATTGAAGAGGCATACCGAATAATAAATGATTTGATTAATTTTAGCAAAAACTAAAAATATGATCATGAAGACAAGAAACTCAACTTTCAATTTTATTTCAATTTTATTATTGTTATTCATTCAGCCTGTTACTGTTCAATTTGTTAATTCGCAGGATTTTACAAGCCCTGTTTCATATATAGAGCACATGATTTCTGAATATGAGACTATTTCAAGAGATTTATGGAATTATGCGAAAGCTGCTGCCCATAGTAAAAATGCAAGAAAAATTGAGAACCGTCGTGAAGAATTGATTAACACCATATTGACATCAAAAAGAAAAATAGCTGATATGTCAGATTACGAAGGCAATTCGACCTTGCGTGATTCGGTGGTTTCTTATTTACATTTAAGTTTTCTTGTACTATCTGAGGACTATGCTAATATTGTTGATTTGGAAGAAATAGCCGAACAATCTTATGATATGATGGAAGCATACCTCCTGGCAAAAGAAAAAGCCAATGAAAAAATGGATTTTGCGAGCAAAATGATAGCAGAGGAACAAAAAAAATTTGCAGGTCAATATAACATCACATTAATTGAAAATAAGGACAAAATATCTAAAAACCTGGAAATTGCCAGCGAAGTAACAAAACACTATAATGCCATATATCTCATCTTTTTTAAAAGCTATAAGCAAGAAGCCTATTTAATGCAGGCATTAGGGAATAATGATATAAATGCAATTGAACAAAACAGGAATACCCTATTGGAATTTTCAAAAGAAGGATTGGAAAAACTCAACGTCGTTAAAGGATATAATAATGATATCTCACTAAAAAGAGCTTGTCAACAATTATTAAATTTTTATGTTAACGAAGCAAAAAATAAGATTCCGTTAATTACTGATTTTTATTTAAAAAAAGAGAAACTCGAGAAAATAAAAAATACGATAGAATCAAAGAAACAAGATGAAAGGACAAAAGAGGACATTGATCAATACAATAGTGCGGTAGATGATTTCAATAAATCGGTTAATGAATATAATCAAATTCTCAAAGAGCTGAATACCTCGCGAAACAACAATTTTGATTCCTGGAATAAAATATCACAAGGTTTTATGGATAAGCATGTACCGTAAGGGTTATCTATCACATAAAAAAACTAATTGTTAGAATATAAAACATAAAAGAATTTGATTTGATTGAAATTATAACCGAGTTAATCTTCTAAATCTAAAAATACCATGAACTACAGAAAACTGGGAAAAACAGGCTTTGAAATATCAGAAATAAGTTTAGGCACCTGGCAGGTAGGGGGTAAATGGGGAGATGAATTCAACCATGATAATGCCAACATTATACTCAATACAGCCATTGATTCTGGCATTAATTTCATTGATACAGCAGATGTATACGGTGACGGAGAAAGCGAAAAAGCTGTTGGTAGAGTTGTTAACTCGCGGAAAGAAAGAATTTATGTTGCCACCAAATGTGGCAGGAAACTAAACCCTCATGTAAGCAATGCATATCAGCCCGGTGTGCTGCGAAAGTTTGTTGAAGACAGTCTGAAGAACATGAAACTGGAAACCCTTGATTTAATCCAGTTACACTGTCCTCCAACTGAAGTGTACTACCGTCCGGAGATATTTGAGTTATTTGACCAACTTAAAAAGGAAGGAAAAATTCTTAACCTGGGTGTTAGTGTCGAAAAAGTAGAAGAAGCTTTAAAAGCCATTGAATATCCTAATGTTACTACAATTCAAATAATTTTTAATATGTTCAGGCAACGGCCTGCCGAGTTGTTTTTTAAAGAAGCCCAACGTAAAAATATTGGTTTAATAGTAAGGGTACCATTGGCCAGTGGCTTGTTAACAGGCAAATTTGATAAAAACACCAAATTCTTAAAAAAAGACCACAGGCACTTTAACCGAAACGGGTTATTCTTCGATAAAGGTGAAACTTTTTCAGGAATTAAATATGATACAGGTATTGAAGCAGTTGAAGAGCTTAAAAAACTTTTTCCAGGTGAAGATAACCTTGCCCCTGTTGCATTAAAATGGATTTTAATGTTTAATGAAGTAAGTTGTATTATTCCGGGCGCATCGAATTCTGAACAAGTTATTTCTAACAATAAAGCATTGGAATTTCCTCATTTATCAAAAGAACAAATTGAGGGGATACAAGCTATTTATGAAAAGAAAATAAAAAACCTGGTACATCACCTTTGGTAGTAAAAATAGCTAGGTTTAAAAGTATCAAATTGCATGTATTTTTATAGCCTGCATTTTGCCGTATATAAGTGAACGCCAAATCCATTCCAATGGGCCATATTTGTAATATTTCAGCCAGATGGTTGAAATAATAAGCTGGAATGCCCAAATTGAAAAAACAACAAATACCTGTGTTATTCTTTCAACTTTACCGAATAGCCCTAATCCAACCCCATAAAAAAGAATGTTACAAATTATGCTTTGCATAATATAATTAGTGCCTGCCAGAAAACTCCTATTTTTTAAAGTCTTTGATAAGAAAA
>CAZWGG010000479.1:1101-4722 GCA_964633305.1 uncultured Bacteroidales bacterium | reverse complement strand
ATTACCGGTGACAATGGCCGAAAGGATACCCAAATTGGCATGATAGCCACTGCTAAAAAGCAAACACGCTTCAGCTTTGTAGGCATGGGCAATATCCTCTTCCAGTTGCAAATGCGGTTCAAGGCTTTTGCTTAACAGGCGCGATGAACATGAACTAAACGCGAACCTTGCCCCATATTCTTGTAAGAATGCAGCTTGCAAATCATTATTGGCAATAATGCCTAAATAGTCATTCGAACATAGGTCGAGCAGCTTTAGTGTGCCTTTATGAGGAAAGGTCCTGTAATTTAGGTTTTTTTTTAGCTTTTGCAGTCGTGTTATATATTGTTCCATTAGTTGTATAGTTCTGTTATTATTTTGCAGATACCTGTGGTTAGCAATTGTAAATCGTTGTTGGAAATAATAAAGGGGGGCATGGTGTAAATTAGTTTTCCGAAGGGCCTTAACCATATTCCCTGTTCAACACATGCTTTCTGCACAGTGTACATTTCTACATTTTCTTTCATCTCAACAACGCCAATAGCACCCAGTACACGTACATCAGCCACTGCTTTATTACCTTTTAAAGGATAAAGCCCTTGTTTTAATTGCTGTTCAATGCGGCTGATATCGTACTTGTTTTTTTGCAATAAATTTAGGCTTGCCAAGGCCACTGCACACGCCAACGGGTTTGCCATAAACGTGGGGCCGTGCATAAATACTCCCGGATTGCCCTCTGATATGGTTTTGGCAATATTTTCTGTACAGAGCGTAGCTGCAAACGACATATAACCACCTGTTAAGGCTTTACCTATACACATAATATCTGGTGAAACTCCGGAATGCTCACAGGCAAACATTTTTCCGGTTCGACCAAAACCTGTGGCTATTTCGTCGGCAATAAGCAAAACACTGTACTTTTCACATAGTTGTTTTACACGCTTCAGATAAGCAGGATGATAAAAACGCATCCCGCCGGCTCCCTGAACAATAGGTTCAAGGATAAAAGCGGCAACATTGTTACTGTGTTTTGCCAGGAATTTTTCAATGTTTTCCAATTCGCTTTCATCAAAAGCACTTTCAAAAATAGATTGTGGTGAGGGCAAAAAGTACTGGGGAGAAAGCTTGTTGTTAAAAATATGATGCATTCCGGTTACCGGGTCACATACCGACATGGCATGCCAGGTATCACCATAATAACCATTTTTAATGGTAACAAATTGGTTTTTATTTTCCATCTTCTCAGAATGCCAATACTGCAATGCCATTTTCATGGCTACCTCAACAGCCACGGAACCTGAATCGCAATAGAATATATGTTCAAGCCCTTGGGGTACTAATCTTAAAAGGGCCTGGGCCAGCTCAATTGCCGGTTGGTGGGTTAATCCGCCAAACATTACATGCGCCATTTTATGGGTTTGGCTTAGTAAGGCTTGGTTAAGTTCGGGGTGGTTATAGCCATGTATTACTGACCACCAGCTTGACATGCCGTCGATTATTTTTGTGCCGTCATGCAATTGTAAGCGAACCCCTTCGGCTTTTTCAATAAGTAAACACTCGTTTGGAGTAATGGCCGGGGTATACGGATGCCATATATGCTTTTTGTCAAAAGCTAAGGGGTTATTGGTTTCCATTTCTAATAGTGAATCCTGCATTGGTAAAATCTTCAATATCATCCTTAATACTTGAACCGGTTGATGTAAGATAATTGCCGGTTAGCGCGGCACTTATGCCTGCACGCAAAGCTTTATGCTGAAAAGTTTTTATCTGCATCCGGCCGCCGGCAAAGCGTAATTGTGCCGTAGGATTTATAAACCTGAAAATGGCAATGGTTGTGAGTACTTCTTCTTCATTCAATGGGGCCATATCTTGTAAGGGAGTACCCTTCATTGGGTTCAAAATATTTATAGGGATTGACTGTATGTCTAAATCGCGCAGGGTAATAGCCAGTTCAATACGTTGCGCCATGGTTTCGCCCATTCCAATTATCCCGCCTGAACAAACCTCGAGTCCGGTTTTTTGAGCCAGCTTAATGGTTTCGATTTTATTCTCGATGGTATGTGTACTTACAAGATTTGAAAAGAACGAAGGTGTTGTTTCCAGGTTACAATGGTAGCGCTGCACATTAGCTTCGCCTTTTAAGCGTTGCATTTGCCGGGCATTTATTAAACCCATTGAAGCACACAAGCCTATTGAGCTATGCCGCATAATTTCACGGTAAATCGGAATTAAATTATCAAGTGTTTTGTCGCTTACCCTGCTTCCACTGGTCACTAACGAGTGGTGTGCAACACCTTGTTGTGCATTATTTAAAGCTTCGTTTACGGCGCGTTTGCCATCAACTATCTCGTATTCTTCAATAGAACTTGTATGGTGCACCGATTGCGGGCACCATTTGCAATCTTGCGTACATTTGCCTGATTTGGCATTGGTTATAGAACAGAGGTCAATTACATTCTTACAGAATTGTTGCCTGATTTCATCAGCTGCTTTATAAAGAGCTTCCTTATCGACAATTTTACTTAGCTCAGAAGCCTCCTGATACGTTAGTTTTTGCAGTTTTAGTGCTTTTTGTTTAAATGCCTCAATCATATTTACTCTTTAAAACAGAAAAGCCCATATTCTGTATGGTACAAAATATGGGCTTTTTATTATTGTTTATATTTAATCCTTGTTCGTGAGTTATTTCATTGTTTATTGCAACAGCCAATAGTAATACCAAATTTTGTTGCGTTTCCTGCAGGTCATCGGGAACTCGATCATTGATTTTTTCCCCTTTGTTAACAACCCAATTAAGCAGGCTAATCACAGCCCGGTTCTTTAATAAAGATGTCCTACAAATGTCAACTGAGAGTTGGGCAATGATTACAACTTTATGCAAACTGGCAAAAATAGCATAGCTTTTCCGGCTCCACTTGGAGAACACTAAGATGTTGGTATTTGCCTTGCTGTATTGTAGCATGTGGCAAAAGTAGAAATTTTATTAATAAATCCATTTGAAAATTTGTGTGGTCTTGCGCGCACTAGTGAAAGTCTGGCTTTTTTGTGAGCTGAAGCATTAGCTTGCAGGTAAGAGTTTGTGTAATACACCCACTCTGCTACAAGGCACTGTCTTAAACATTCACGATGCCGGTGGAAACTTTACTTTATGTATATACCAATAACCGTATTGGTACAATAATTCTATTGTGCCCTTCCCTTTGAAGTGTTGCATTTCATGGCTGTTTTCAATCGTTGCGGAAAAATCCGCATCAAAGGTAACATTAGCTTTTTCATCATCGAAAATGACATTGTCAATATTAAACCCGTGTAAGCAAAAAGTCCCGAAAGCATCCCTGAAATGAAGAAGGTCCCTGCCCTTTTCGGTCTCTGTAGTAAGGTGGGTTGTGTAAAAATCGGAGCTCTTATCAAGGAATTCCTTTATGAAATCTGTGCTGCAATTTCTGATATCATATTCATGGTTGGGATGGAATTCTTCGTAAATAAAGAGGCTTACCATTCCTTCTGCTCTCATATTGTCCATTTCATACAAGAATAGTTCTTCGGTAATGAAAGTATATAGTGTCCGGTCGTCCACCTCGCAAAGTGTGTCCAGTGCAATTCTGTTATCGTTCAATATCTCCATAATGTTTTCAAGGGCAT
>CAZWGG010000479.1:0-1091 GCA_964633305.1 uncultured Bacteroidales bacterium | reverse complement strand
ATGGCCGATTTTGTGGTCGGGTACCGAATCCGCTTTAATATATTCGGGCCTCCCTATAAAATCGTAAACCGAAATTTGTTCGGCCTTATCGTATTCTCTTTCGAAGGCTTCAATGTACCTCAGGAATTCGTTTTCTACTTCCGGTGATAACCCCTCACTATTTGCAGGATTTGAAAATATAGCCCCTTTTTCAAGCGACAGTTTCATTTTTTTAAGCTCATTTTCGAGCCTCAATTTGTCCTGGGCATCGCTGTCGCCGTTTTTTCCTGGTTCATGTATGTTGATTTTATTTCCTCTAATGTGTTATATACTTGTTAAGCGGTTTGCAAATAGTATTTGTAACATTGTCAACCTTAAAATAGCAAATAGGCAAATAATCACATCACAAAAAACCTTATTCTTTTTTAACCTATTCCGAAAATACCTGGTAAGTTTTTCCAATATGGGAAAGCGATATATTTTTCCCCGTATAGTGCCCGTTTCTTCTCTGTTTTTCCCAAAGCTAAAAGTGATATAAAACCCAAAATACCTAGTCTGCTCAATAGTTTTATAATAATATTTATCACCACATAAGGGATGTCATAAATAGCAATATAAACAAAAAAATTAACAAATAGTATAATTTATTGTATATAATTTAAACCTGGGAGCTATAAAATTACGTATACAATATTATAATCTAATATGTCAGTTTGATAAATTTTGGAAATTTAAATAGACATAGTCATCGGTGATTTGATTATTGTCCATAGAGGAAAATCATCTTTGGCACCTGAAAACACCTTATCAGAAATAAACCTGGCATGGGAAAATGGGGTTATGGCTGTTAACCTTGATTATAATTTCCCGGCTTAGATGGCATGGGAAAATAAAAAAATTATTCGTAAAGTTATTGAAAACCAATTAAGGGGTATTAAGTTTGGACTGGAAAAACTACAAATAATAATCAATGGATAAAGTAATAATTGGTATTCATGGTTTGGGAAATAAACCTCCAAAAGATCTTCTGCAAAAATGGTGGAAAGATGCCATGCTTGAAGGCTTAAGCCAAATTGGTTTTAATAAAAAATTAAAATTTTTTGAAATAGTTT
>CAZWGG010000478.1:0-4724 GCA_964633305.1 uncultured Bacteroidales bacterium | reverse complement strand
ATACCCGTTTTCTTCAAGGTATCAATAGCGACCAGAATACCTTCATAAAATTCAAAAAAATTTCTTCCCCAAATTCTCAGGTTTTTAACAGGGGGTGGTTTGTTTTCTTCTTCGTCTTCATTTGATAGTGTATCTTCCATGGCTTTTTTTATGTCTAATGTTAAATCAGCATATAAAGGTAGCAATAGAGCAACGTTGATTGATTGAAGCTGGTTTATTTCGTTAATAGAATCACAATCGGCTTTATCTAATGGTCTGAAAACGGTATCAAAAGAAATTGTGTCCAGTACCATCTGCATGGAATCTAATTCAAATTGTGATTTTTTTGGAATTTTAATTATATCGCCTGCTTTAAGTCCCCATCTTAGTGAAGGGTTATTTTGAATAATATCGGCAACAGTAACACCATATCGAACAGATAAAGAGTACAATGTGTCATTTTTCTTTACTTCATAGTAGGAAAAGTTCTTATCATCCTGAAAAGTTCCCAAAATGTCTTTCAATACTCTCTTTTTCGGTATTTTTACAACTTGGTCAATCTGTAAGCCTGATTTTGTTTCAGGATTAAACTTGTAGATTATATCCAGTGGGACGTTGTATTTTTTCGATAAAAAATATGCGGTTTGCCCTTGTTCTACTTTGTGATAGTAAAAATCTTTTTTAGTTAATCCGAAATATGATTCGGAAAGCGTTTCAGATTTTGTGATAACCGGTATTTTTAATACTTGCCCCGGACGAATTTGTTCGAGCAGAATACCCGGGTTTTCAGATGCAATATCCTGTAAAGTGACATTATATGCTTTACTTATTGAATAAACTGTCTGACCCTGTTTTACTATATGGATATAATAAACTTTTCCCCCGGCTATTACTTTCTCTGTTGATTTTTCGATCTCTACCGGCTTTTCCTGGGAGTAAGCATTACTGAATATTAAAAGAGTAAAAATAATTTTAATGAAATTTTTCATTGCTAGTTCGATTAACAGCGAATTGTCTATAAATATTTTTTAAATTGATGATATAAAGCCATTTATGTTTGATTCAATTCTATCAAGTATATTATCAGTATCTTCTTTAACGAATTTATCACCTGTAATATTTTCATATAATTCAATATATCTGTCAGATACTTCCTTTACAAAATTGTCGGGCATTTCAGGCATTACCTGTCCGGTTTTGCCCTGAAAATTTCTCTCAATTAACCATTGACGAACAAACTCCTTTGATAATTGCTTTTGCTTTTCGCCTTTTGCAAGCCTTGTTTCATATCCATCTATATAAAAATAGCGTGATGAATCAGGAGTATGAATTTCATCTATAAGATAAATCTTACCATCTTTTTTACCAAATTCATATTTTGTATCCACAAGTATCAGGCCCTTATCAGCAGCCATTTGTGTTCCCCGTTCAAAAAGTCTATATGTATATTCTTCAAGCAGGTTATAATCTTCTCCTGAAACAAGTCCCTTTTGCAGGATTTCTTCACGAGATATATCTTCAGCTTTTGTCGTCGGAGTAATGATTGGCTTGTAGAATTTTTGGTTTTCAACCATTCCACCAGGTAAAGGAATACCACATAATACCCTTTTCCCCGATCGATATTCCCTCCACGCATGGCCAGTTAGATATCCCCTTATAACCATTTCAACTTTAAACGGTTGGGCCATATGTCCGATAGTTACCATAGGGTCAGGAGATTCCAGTTTCCAATTCGGAACAATATTTGAGGTTGCATCCAAAAATTTTGATGCTATTTGGTTAAGAACCTGTCCCTTATAAGGAATACCTTTAGGTAATACCACATCAAAGGCCGAAATACGATCGGTCACCACCATGACCAGGAATTGATCATCAATGTTATAAACGTCTCGAACTTTTCCTGTATATAATCCTTTTTGTTTGGAGAATTTAAAATTTGTTTTGGTAATTGCGTGTATCATGGTTTATTCTTTAATCTGTTTTAACTAGAATCAGTATTTTTTTCGTAAGCATTTACAATATGTTTTACAAGATTATGTCTTATTATATCTCTCGTATCAAATTCAATGTTTGATATACCTTTTATGCCTTTTAATATTTCAAGGGCCTTAACTAACCCACTGTAATGCTTTTTTGGCAAATCAATTTGGGTTATATCCCCTGTAACAATAAATTTTGAATTTTTCCCCATTCGGGTAAGAAACATTTTTAATTGATTTATGGTGGTGTTTTGTCCCTCGTCAAGTATAACAAAAGCGTTACCCAGGGTTCGCCCCCTCATAAAAGCCAATGGTGCAATTTCAATAATGTTATCATTAATATAACCCTGGAGTTTTTTGGGAGGTATCATGTCTCCAAGTGCATCATATAAGGGTTGTAAATATGGGTCAAGTTTTTCTTTTAAATCACCAGGAAGAAAACCGAGATTTTCTCCAGCTTCCACTGCCGGTCGTGTAAGAATTATCCGTTGTATCTCCTTGTTTCGTAAAGCTCTAACGGCCAATGCAATAGCTGTATATGTTTTTCCTGTTCCTGCCGGCCCTATGGCAAATAGTAAATCATTAACTTGGTATTCATTAACTAACCTGCGTTGATTAACTGTTTTGGTTTTAATTACTTTTCCATAATTTCCATAAACAAGTACATCTTCTGCACTCTCTGTCTTCCCTGTGATTTTATGAGAACCTGTTGTAATTAGCAGGTCAATGTCTTCGCTTGAAAGTTTATTTTTTTCTTGTACATAATCAATTAAATGTTCAATCTTTTCTTCAAATATGTTTATTTCAACAGTTTCTCCTATTATTTTAATTTCATTGCCCCGGGCAACTATTTTAATTTTTGAGAACAATGACTTTATTTTATCCAGGTTAATATTGTTTACTCCGAAAATAATACGCGGATCAACACCTTCCAAATATATGGTTTTTTCAATCATTAAAATTGAGGAATAATGCTTACATTTGAAACTTGCAAAATAAGTTTATTTTTTATCAATTAATCAATAAAGATAGGAAAAATAAAAATCTATTAGATTAAATGCCAATCATAACATTAACCAGCGATTGGAATAATAACGATTTCTATGTAGCTGCTCTAAAAGGCAAGATTCTTAGTAATTGTCCGAATGTTACTATCATAGATATTTCGCATCAGGTACAAGCATTTAGCGTTTCACAGGCAGCTTTTGTAGTTAAAAACAGTTACAGGAATTTCCCCAAAAGAAGTGTTCATATTATTGCAGTTAATACCGAACCGGGAAAAGATCAGCCTCATGTTGTTGTGAAATCTGACAATCATTTTTTTATCGGATGTGATAATGGAATTTTTGGTTTATTATTTGACACCCTCCCGCAAGAGGTTGTTAAAATAGTCAATAAAAGTGCAGACCAGGAAAGATTTACAGCTTTTAATGTTTTTAGCCGGGTTGATTGTCAGCTTATCCGGGGTAATAAACTGTTGGAAATAGGTGAAAAATATGATAATTTAAACCGTAAAGTACCTATTCTTCCAACTATTGATGATTCGGTTATGACGGGAAGTGTTTTATACATCGATTCATTCAAAAATGCCATAACCAATATATCTGAAGCAGCTTTTAATAATTTAAAAAAAAACAGAAGATTCGATATCTATATTCAAAGTAACCATTATAAAGTTAGTAAGATAAATAAAACATACCGGGAAACTTCGGTAGGAGAATTGTTGGTTTTATTTAATTCTGTTGGATTTCTTGAGATAGCCATTAATAATGGGAATGCTGCCGATTTGTTGAACCTTTCTGTTGGTGCACAGGTAAGGATAAAATTTTATGACTAATTAGAGCCTGTCCATAATAGTTAATGTTTAATTAACAATTATAATAACAATGAAAGAAAAACTGGAAGCGTTTGAACGATTATTGTATATAATGGATGAATTACGTGAAAAATGTCCATGGGATAGAAAACAAACATATACAACTTTAAGAAACCTCACCATTGAAGAAACCTATGAGTTGGCCGATGCGATACTTGAAAACAACAAAGAAGAAATAAAAAAAGAGCTGGGAGATTTGTTATTGCATATACTATTTTATGCTAAAATAGGTTCTGAAACAAATGATTTTGATATAAAATCTGTGATAGACAGTATTTCAGAGAAGCTTATTTTTCGACATCCGCATGTTTTTGGCGATACCGATGTAAAAAATAATCCTGAAATTGTAAAAAAAAACTGGGAAGAACTGAAGATAAAAGAAGGGAATAAATCGGTTTTAGGAGGAGTTCCAAAATCGCTTCCCGCTATGATAAAAGCTAACCGTATACAGGAAAAAGTTAAGGCTGTTGGGTTTGATTGGGAGCAACCCGGCCAAATATGGGAAAAAGTCGCTGAAGAATTAAGTGAATTTAGAGAAGCGGTTAATCAAATGGATAAGGAAAAAATGGAAGAGGAATTTGGAGACCTGTTTTTTTCTATTATCAATGCAGCAAGGCTTTATGAGATAGATTCTGAAACAGCATTGGAAAAAACAAACAAAAAATTCATTAAAAGGTTCGGTTATCTTGAAAGCAAAACCCTGAAAAAAGGTAAAAAACTGAAAGATATGACTTTGGATGAAATGAATATGTTATGGGAACAAGCAAAAAAGGTGGAGTAGAAATGTAATGTAAATATAAAGAGGCTGTCTTAAAAGTCCAAAAAGCTATAAAGGCAGTCTTTTTTTCGCAACTCATTTTCTCAACATGAGAACATTAGTTTTAAAATGT
>CAZWGG010000477.1:0-4729 GCA_964633305.1 uncultured Bacteroidales bacterium | reverse complement strand
AAGCTCACTAAACCAATATGCTGTTTTGCAATTGCTAAGCGGTAAAGAATACCTAAATGTATTCGTATCCGGCCAATTGCAGGCATTATCAATGTTTTTTATCGAATTGTACTACGGAGGTGATCTTATCGGCACTATCTTTTTCGGACTTTGGTTATTACCTTTGGGATACCTGGTGTATAAATCGGGTTACCTACCCCGGATTCTGGGTATATTCCTAATGATAGGATGTTTCGGGTACCTGGGTGAATTTTTCGGACGTGCCTTTTTCCCAGGTTATTATTCGAGTGGTATTGCCGATTTTATTGCAATACCGGCTGATATCGGAGAAATTGGTATTTGTCTGTGGCTTTTAATCAAGGGGGTGAAAGCACAAACACAGAATGCCCGTACTTCTGAATAACTGAAAAACTCATGATATATTTTTCCGTTTAGGTTTATTCTGTAAACTATTGTGCCGAATTAGTTTTATTTTTTTGTGCTAACTTTAAAAGTTGGATTATTCAATATTACCAACCATTCAGGTATCTAATTCTATTTAACAAATCACCTTCTGGTATGCCACCACATCCAGTATCTTATCAAATTTCTCTCCAACTTGTTTAAAGTGTGCACACTTTTCATACCCACATTTTTCAAATAACCTTGTGCTAGCTTTGTTTTCTTCACAAATAATTCCAATAAATATTTTTATTCCATTTTTGCTTGCCCTATTTTCTAAATATTGAATAATTTTTCCCCCAATACCCATTCCCTTAAATTGAGGCTTCAGATAAATTGAAATTTCCGCAGTTCTATCATAAGCTTTTCTTTTCTTATATTGTGTAAAATAACAGTATCCGCACAATTCATTGTCAGCTTTTACCAGGTATGATCTATATTTTGAATGGTTGAGATGAAACATCTCCTTTAATTCTTCAATTGAAATTCTCTCTGTATGAAAGGTTGCTGTTGAATTAAGAATATAATAGTCATAAATTTCTTTTACTCCTATTAGGTCGCTTTCTTTCAAATCAATAAACTGCATTTTCATTATAATTGAATTTCTGAAGATAATCTCTCAAATATTTCAACTGCGGCACGAGATTTATTAAGTGTGTAAAAATGCAATCCAGGCGCCCCATTTTCTAACAATTCCCTGCACTGTTCAATACTAAAGTCAATTCCTATCTTATAAGTTAATTCTGGTTTGTCTTTAAACTTTGTAATCTCACGGGTTAACTCTCCGGGAATCACAGCCCCAGACATGTTAGTGAACCTTTCAATTTGGCGGTAAGCCGTTATAGGAATAATTCCAGGTATTATTCTGCAAATAATCCCTTCTTTCCTTGCCAGCTCAACAAAACGAAAATAATTTTTGTTTTCAAAAAACAATTGTGTAATTAAAAAATCAGCACCTGCATCTACTTTTTTCTTCATATTCATAACATCCTCTTCAAGCGAAACAGCTTCAGGATGTTTATCCACATAGCACGCACCTGCATGACAAAAATTGAAATTTTCAGAGGCAAAAGCCAATAGTTCATTGGCATGGTTAAACCCATTCTCTGCTGCAATGAACTTGTCTTGTCCTTTTGGAGGATCACCTCGTAGTAACATAAGATTTTTAATATTAATACTTTCCAGGTATTTTAAATCTCTTTTAACTTTGTCTTTTGTGGCATTTACACAGGTATAATGGGCCATACAGCTTAACCCTATTTTATTTTGAAGATAATCAACAAGGGCAAATGTCCTGTCCTGTGTTGTGCCCCCGGCTCCATAAGTTACTGAAACAAATGAAGGTTTAAGTTTTAAAAGTTGTCCTACATTTATTCCAAAATCGACAGCTGATATTTCATCTTTGGGAGGAAAGAATTCGAAGGAGAATGTTCTCTTTTGTGTTTTGAAGAATTCAGATATTTTCATTTATTTCTACTATGTAACATATTTTATGTGTAATTCAAATTAGATGCCAACCATTTCTCAACTACACCAGCACTTATATTTTTTCTTCCGGCATAGTCTTCCACCTGGTCTTTTGATATTTTTCCAACAAAAAAATACTTTGACTGCGGATGAGCAAACATCAACCCGCTTACCGATGCTGCCGGATACATAGAATAACTTTCGGTTAAAGTTATTCCTGTATTTTCAGGTGCCTTCAGAAGTTTAAACAATGTATCTTTTTCAGAATGATCGGGACATGCTGGGTAACCATGTGCAGGCCTTATTCCCTTGTATTTTTCGTAAAACATATCTTCCATACTCAAACTTTCGTTTGAAGCGTATCCCCAATATTCTCTTCTAACTTTTTCATGAATAAGTTCGGTAAATGCTTCGGCCAACCTGTCGGCCAATGCTTTAACCATTATGCTGCCATAATCATCGTGTGCCAGCTCAAATTCTTTTAAAATATTTTCAATTCCAATGCCAGCCGTTACAGCAAACATGCCAATATAATCTGTAAGCCCGCTATCTTTTGGTGCAATAAAATCAGAAAGACAATAATTTGGAGTATTATCATCCTTTTGGACTTGGTTTCTCAAGTTAATAAATGTACCCAGTATTTTATTTTTTGATTCATCGGTATAAACTTCAATATCATCTCCAATTGAATTTGCCGGGTAAAATCCAATAACTCCATTAGCGTGCAAAAATTTTTCTTTTTCCAGCCGGTCAAGTAGTTTGTTCGCATCATCAAATAATTTTTTTGCCTCTTCTCCCTGCCTAGGGTCATTAAGAATTTCAGGGAATTTTCCCCGTAACTGCCAAACTACAAAGAAAAATATCCAGTTTATGTATGGTCTGATTTCCGAAATAGGGTAATTTTCAAATACTTCTAATCCGAGAAACCCGGGTTTAACAATGTTAGTTTTATTCCAGTCAATTTTTAACCTGTTTTTTCGGGCTTCTTCAAGTGTTATATATTTTGTTTTTGACTTGGAATCGGAAAATGTTTTTCTTAACTGCGAATATTCTTTTTTTGTATTCTCCACAAACGATTTTTTTAGGTCTTTGGACAATAATGCATTTACAACACCAACACTTTTTGATGCATCTTTAACATGAACTACTGGGGACTTATAGTGGGGTTCGATTTTAACTGCGGTATGAATTTTTGATGTAGTAGCTCCACCTACTAACAAGGGCTTATCTATATTTCTCTTTTCAAGTTCAGTTGCAACATCAACCATTATTTCAAGCGAAGGAGTTATTAACCCACTTAACCCGATTATATCTACGTTTTGTTTTTCAGCCTCTTCAAGAATTTTTTCCGTGGGTACCATCACGCCCAGGTCAATCACTTCATAATTATTACAGGAAAGAACTATGCCAACAATGTTTTTGCCAATATCGTGTACATCTCCTTTCACAGTTGCAAGAAGTATCTTTCCTGATGAAGAAGAAGTTTCATCACCTTCTGTTACTTTTTCTGCTTCAATATAAGGCAAAAGACAAGCCACTGCTTTTTTCATTACCCTGGCACTCTTCACTACTTGTGGAAGAAACATCTTCCCTGAACCGAACAATTCCCCTACCCTGTTCATACCATTCATTAAAGGCCTTTCTATAACATGCAGTGCTCTGGAATAATTATTCCTGGCTTCCAAAACGTCCTGCTCAATATAATCTACTATACCTTTAACCAGGGAGTGCTTTAACCGGTCTTCTACCGGACTTTTTCGCCAATCTTCGGTTTTTACTGTTTTCTTATCCGTACTTTGTACCTGTTCAGCAAATGAAATTAACCTTTCTGTTGCGTCTTCCCGCCGGTTAAGCACTACATCTTCAACAAGTTCAAGTAAATCATCCGGAATATTATCATACACCTCAAGCATGGCAGGATTTACAATACCCATATCCATTCCTGCCTGCATAGCATGGTATAAAAATACCGAATGCATAGCTTCTCTAACCACATTATTCCCCCTGAAAGAGAACGACAGGTTACTGACACCCCCGCTAACTTTTGCATAAGGAAGATTTTTCTTTATCCATTTGGCAGCATTGATAAAACTAACTGCATAGTTATTATGATCTTCAATTCCGGTAGCTATAGCAAGAACATTCGGGTCGAAAATAATATTTTCAGGAGAAAAATGTACTTTTTTAGTTAGTATTTGATAGGCCCTTTTACATACTTCAATTTTACGTTCAAAAGTATCGGCCTGCCCTTTTTCATCAAAAGCCATAACCACGGCTGCAGCTCCATATTGTTTTATTTTCAGGGCCTGTTCAATAAACACGCTTTCCCCTTCTTTAAGGCTAATAGAATTAACAATAGACTTTCCCTGTACACATTTTAATCCCTCCTCTATTACAGTCCATTTTGATGAATCGATCATAACCGGAACTTTTGCAATATCAGGCTCAGAAGCAATAAGGTTTAGAAATTGGACCATACTGGCCTCTGCATCCAGCATAGCATCGTCCATGCAAACATCTATTATCTGGGCACCGTTTTCAACCTGGTTCCGGGCAATGGTGAGTGCTTCATCAAATTTCTCTTCTTTTATTAACCTGGCAAACTTTTTCGACCCGGCAACATTTGTCCTTTCTCCAATGTTTATGAAATTCTGGCTTTTATCAATTAAAACAGGTTCAAGTCCGCTTAACCAAAGTTTATGATCTTTTTCCTTTTTTTGCCGAGTCACGGTGTTTTTTTCAACTTCTTCAACAATAGCCTTAAAATGTTCGGACGTTGACCCACAACATCCTCCAACAATATTTACAAAACTGTTATCAA
>CAZWGG010000476.1:0-4736 GCA_964633305.1 uncultured Bacteroidales bacterium | reverse complement strand
CAAACAGGTATCACCACAAGAGAAGGGGTCAGAATATTTTCATCTTTAGTTCATGAGTCAGAACCACAGGTTATTGTCTCCACAACCGATCTTATAGAAAGGATCAGGAGGAATTCAAAAAAGGGTAGTTTTAATCAAATAGTAAATGAGGGCCAAGGATATGATACAGACATTTCAGACTATAATATAAATGAACTTGAAACAGAAATAAGAAATATCTGGGAGGAATCTTTGGGAATCCAAGGCATAAAAATAACAGATGATTATTTTGCAATAGGTGGAGATTCACTGAGGGCAGTGACAATAACAGGAAAAATATTCAAACGGTTTAACAAACAAATATCGGTTTCTGAATTTTTGTCCAATACCACTGTTAAACAACAAGCAAAACTTCTTGCAGGCGGTAATACACAAGAAAAATTTAAAAACATTGAAAAAGCTCCACAACAAGAATATTATCCAATGACACATGCCCAGAAAAGCCTCTGGTTTTTGAGTCATTATGATGATGCTTCAATTGCATATAATCTTTTAGGAGCATATGAATTACTTGGTAATGTCAATGTAAAATTATTGGAATTGGCATTAAATATCATAATTGAAAGGCATGAAATTCTAAGGACAGTATTTATCTTGAAGGATGACGAACCAAATATGAAGGTTATTCCAAATAGCGAAATTAAAACACAACTGAATGTCTATGAACATGATGTAACTTCTATTGAAAATATTGTAAGAGAATCATACTTTACCAAAGAGGACTTATCTGATCAAAACTTATTTAAAGCATATTTAATAAAAAAATCACAGAACAACTATTTATTTATTTATAAGGTTCATCATATTATTTTCGATGGCTGGTCAATAGGTGTGTTCACGAAAGAGTTATTACAAATTTACAATTCCCTTATAAACAATAGTACCCCTCAATTGCCATCATTAAAAATACAATATAAAGATTTTGCAAATTGGTTACTTCAACGGGTAAAGACTCCCTCGTTTAATCTTCATCGAGAATACTGGAAAAGCAAACTTAATGAAGAAATACCAATACTAAACTTACCAACCTATCAACAAAGGCCATCCGTTAAAACATTTAATGGAAATGAAATACGATTTGAGCTCTCCAATGAATTATCTGATACTATAAAATCAATCGCGTCTCGAAATGATTCAACGCTTTTCATGATTTTGGTAGCATTGCTAAAAGTAGTATTTTACAAATACACAGGGCAAAAAGATATTATTATAGGCACAGATATTGCAGGAAGAAACCATGCAGATTTGGAAAATCAAATAGGATATTATTTAAACTTGTTGCCTCTCAGGACACAATTCAACGATAATGATGATTTTACTCACGTTTTGAGTAAGGTAAAAAATACAATTCTTGAAGCTTTTGACCATCAAGATTATCCTATCGATATGATTATTGAAGATATTGGCTTAAAAAAAGATAGAAGTCGGTCATCATTATTTGATGTACTAATTATACTACAAAATTTTGATTATGGAATTGACTTGAACAATTATATCGATGATTTAGCTATCAAACCATTCAAATTAAGAACAAACAATACTCTTTTAGATTTAATGTTCGAGTTTACTGAATTTTCTGAATTTATTGAGGTAAATATCAAATATAATACTGATTTATTTAATCAGGCACAAATACAATATTTGTTCACTCATATTTGCGAATTAATTGTATGTGTTTCTGACAATATAAATAAATCAATCTCATTGGTAAACATAGTATCAGACAAAGAGAAAAACCGGCTGGTACAAGAATTTAATAATACAACCCATGAAAGGGAATTCAATAGCATAATTAAAACTTTTGAAAATCAGGCACATAATTCTTCGAATAATACAGTAATCGGTTTTAAAAATACATTTCATAGTTATGAGGCTTTAAATGCCAAGGCTAACCAACTTGCACATTTGTTATCAGAAAAATATAGTATTACATCCAACGATAGAATAGGCATCTTACTTAATCCATCAGAAAAAAGTATTATTTCCGTTTTAGCAATTCTTAAAGTTGGCGCTTGCTATGTACCTTTTGACTATACACTACCTTTAGAAAGAATAAAATTTATATGCAAAGACAGTGCCTTAAAAGTTGTGATTACAGATAATAATGCAATACCGGAAGATTTTACCGATAAACCTATTCTCAATCTAGAAAACAATAACGAACTAAAAAAATATCCCAAAACAAATCTGAACAAAAAAATCTTAAAAACAGATACAGCTTATATAATATACACTTCAGGAACAACGGGTTTCCCCAAAGGGGTTGTAATTTGTCATGAATCATTATCAGATTATGCTGTTACTTTTAGCAACTATTTTAACATTAATTTAAAAGATAGAGTAATTCATCAATCTTCACTTTCATTTGATACTTCTGTTGAAGAAATTTATCCGGCCTTAATAAAAGGTGGGGAAATAATAATTTTAAAAGAAGGAGGGAAAAATGTTTCAAGCCTTTTAGAAACCATTGAAAAAGAACAAGCTACTATCTTAAGTGCAACTCCTTTATTAATAAATGAAGTGAACCGGTTTATAAAAAAAATAAAATCTTTAAGGTTAATTATTAGCGGGGGAGAAGAATTAAAACCATCACATATCGATAATTTAATTAATGAGATTGATATCTATAATACTTATGGCCCAACAGAATCGACAGTATGTGCCACATATCAACAGGTAAAACATCTAAATCAAACTTACATAATCGGGAAACCCATAGCAAACAGAAATATCTATGTGGTTGATAAGTTCCTAAACTTAGTTCCTATTAATGTTCCCGGAGAAATATGTATTTCAGGTATCGGTTTGGCACAAGGCTATTTGAACCAGGACGAATTATATGAAGAAAAATTTGTCAATAATCCATTTGAACATGGAAAAAAGTTATACAAAACAGGAGACCTTGGAAAATGGAATGAAGAGGGTTATCTCGAGTTTTTGGGTAGAATTGACAGCCAGGTAAAAATTAGAGGATATCGAATTGAAATAAAGGAAATTGAATCGCAAATAAAAAAATATGAAGGAATTACAGATGTTTATACGTTGATAAAAGAACATACTGATGGGAATAAATATCTAATTGGTTATTATACTGCTATAAATAAAACAAGTTCTTTGGAATTAAAGAAATTTCTTGAATTAAGTTTACCTTTTTATATGATTCCGTTATACCTAATTCAAGTTGATTGTTTTAAACAAACATCAAATGGTAAAATTGACATAAAAAGTTTACCTATTCCTTCAGAAGAAGATATAATTGCGGCAAGAGAATACATTCAACCAAGAAATGAAACAGAAGATAAGCTAATAAAAATATGGTCAGAATTATTAGATATAACAAAAGAAAAAATAAGTATTAAAGATAGTTTTTTTGAAATAGGAGGCCATAGCTTAAAAGCTACCAGGTTAATATCAAAAATTCAAAAAGTTTTTAACATAAAAATTTCAATTTTTGAAATATTCAATAATCCCACATTGGAGCATTTAGCAAAAATAATTGAAAGTAAAAAAACAAGTAAATATCAAAATATAAAGAAAGCTAAAAAGAAAACGTTTTATCCATTATCCTCGGCACAAAGGTTAATTTATATGGCCCAGATTTTAAATGAAGAAAGTACGGCATATAATATACCATTTGCTGTTGAGATAGAAGGAAAGATTAAGGTTGACAATTTAAATCACGCTGTATCCAAACTTATTGAACGTCATGAAATATTACGTACTTCATTTGTACATGTTGATAATTTGGTAATGCAGAAAATTGAGGAAAATATTGATTTTGAAATTGATTATCAACAAATAAATAGTAATGAAATTAATGCATTTATTAGAAACTATATTCGACCCTTCAATATAAATGAAATTCCCTTATTCAGAATATTATTAATAAAATGTAATGATCAAAAACATATTCTTTTTATAGATATACATCATATTATTTCAGATGGTGTTTCTGTACAAATAATGATAAATGAATTAGTAACGTTATATGAAAGAAGAGAGCTAAATCCAGTAAAAATTCAATATAAAGATTATTCGGAATGGCATAATGGATACTTGAAATCGGAGGAAATAAAAAACATGGAGCAATATTGGATAAACAAATATACTAATACAGTCCCCCAGTTGAATTTACCCCTGGATTTTAACAGACCTGATGTTAAAAATATATCAAAAGCAGATCAGATTGATTTTGTACTTGACGAAAATACGACTAATGAACTCAATAAGTTAGTTGATTATACCGATTCTACTTTATACGTAATATTACTTGTAGCCTACAATATTTTACTTTACAAGTATACGAAACAAAATGAGATTATAATCGGTTCACCTGTTTCAGGAAGGACCCATGATGACTTGGAACATTGCCTGGGTGTATTTATAAACATGGTTTCCTTGCGAGTAAACATAATACCGGAATTAGATATTCTTAAGTTTATAAAAATAGTTAAAACAACGGCAATTGAAGCATTTGAAAACCAGGATTATCAATTTGAGGATTTAATAAATAAGCTTGGAATAAAAAGAGATACAAGTAGAAATCCATTATTTGATTGTGTATTAAATATATTCAATATGGATTTTAGTTCATTGAAGATGAGTGATATCAAGATAAAACCATATAAACTTGATTATACATTTGCAAAATTTGATTTACAATTCATCGGTTATACATACAAAAGCACGATCCCAAT
>CAZWGG010000475.1:0-4746 GCA_964633305.1 uncultured Bacteroidales bacterium | reverse complement strand
AGAGTATTTACACTAAGACTCAAAACGGTATTGGCAATCTTTATTGAAGAACCCGACTCCATTGTTAATGTCCCTAAGTTGATCACAACCGGACTTTTAGAAGTGCCAAGATCCCAAACTTCTCCTGGTCCTAATGTCTTATCAGGCAAAGAACTAGTCTTAACTTCCATTGGGAAACTACTTTTTATGTGTTGATGTTCAACATCTGTTAAATTGTGATCAGCAAATACAAATGCCTGAGCACTGTGTAATAGTTTATGCGTTGCATTAAGCTTAGAAGAATCCTTTGCCTTGATTCCTTCTAAACGGGCAGCCCGTGTTGCAGTGGTTTCTCCATTATGATTTAACAGAGATTTTAACTCGCTGATGTTGTTCACAACTTTCGTTGAATGAATAGCTTCGCCTTTCTGCAATTTTTCAACATCATGACCTAATTTTTTAGCTGTTTCTATAAAATCTTTCATGTTTAAATTGTGTTTTTAGTTAATAAATTAATTATGTTTGTTTAAGATTCTGTTACATAAATAGTTCCTGGTGCACCGGTTTGTGTTCCTGCTGAACCTTTAGTACCTGCGTTTCCACCCATTCCATGTTTTCCATCATCTCCTTTGTCACCTTTTGGACAACCATGAGCACCCCCTTTGCTTCCACCATCTCCACCTTTACCGGCTTTTCCACCTGGTCCGCCTAAACCTGCATGTCCAGGGGTAGCAGTCATTTGTTGCTTAATAATTTTATTTGATTGTCCTTTAAGTACAGTCACATAGATATCATTTCCATTTACAGCATTTCCGCCGGAACCTCCTTGGCCGCCTTCACCGCCATTACCACCTTTACCTCCGTCACCGCCATCAGTATGTTCACAACCACAAGTTGCTCCATCGCCACCATCTCCTCCTGTACCGCCTGTTCCACCTTTACCACCTTGGCCGCCTTGACCGCCATCTCCGGATTTAGTAGAAATCACAAATATACCTGATGATCCTGTGATACCACCTGAACCAATCTTGATCGTTGCAGTTAATGAGGGTAATCCATCATAACCAGTTTTACCCTGGTCTCCTTTTCCTCCAGTAGATCCTTTGTGTCCTGGTTTTCCATTATCTCCGGCGATACCACCGCCAGATTTACAGGTTCCATGATGACCATCATCTCCCGAAGCACCTTTGCTGCCTTGACCAGCTCGCTCAGGTGTTATTCCTGTAACACCAAAGATTCCCAAATCATAGTTTGCGCTTCCTGTAGAACTTCCATTACGTACAAGAGTATTTACACTAAGACTCAAAACGGTATTGGCAATCTTTATTGAAGAACCCGGCTCCATTGTTAAAGTCCCTAAATTGATCACAACCGGACTTACAGAAGTGCCAAGGTCCCAAACCTCTCCAGGTTTTAATGTCTTATTAGGAAAAGAGCTAGTCTTAACTTCTATGGGAAAACTACTTTTTATGCTTTGATGTTCAGCATCTGTTAAATCGTGATCAGCAAATACAAATGCCTGGGCACTATGTAATAGTTTATGCGTTGCATTAAGCTTAGAAGTATCCTTTGCCTTGATTCCTTCTAAACGGGCAGCTCGTGTTTCAGAAGTTTCTCCATTATGATTTAACAGAGATTTTAACTCGTTGATGTTATTCACTACTTTCGTTGAATGAATAGCTTCGCCTTTCTGCAATTTTTCAACATCATGACCTAATTTTTTAGCAGTTTCTATAAAATATTTCATGCTTTAATTGTGTTTTTAGTATTTAGATTACCTATGTTGTTTTTTGAATTTAAAGTTGGCCCAATTAGCCTGCTCAAACAACACGATAAATAGTGAAACTTCTTACTATTAAAAATGGTGAGATGTTTTGCACTGGTATCACTATAAATAGTGACGATAGATTACACTAACTTTTGCTCAATAGCGAGTTTTACCAGTTCGGCGGTATTCCTGACACCTAATTTACTTAACAGGTTTTTACGATGGCTGTCAATGGTATTTTTGGTAACAAATAATTTTTCACAAATCTCTAATGTTGTATTTCCTTCAAGGATCAATTTCAACACTTCTTTTTCCCTTGTGGTAATCCTTAAATCTTCATCTTTACTTATTGGCGGCTTTTTCTGATAATTGATATATTCATTTATAATTTCCCGTCCATAATATGTATTTCCTTCCCGGATCATATCCAGGGCTTTCAGTATTTCACTTTTATCAATATTTTTATTTACAAAACCCATAATTCCTGCGTTAAAAAGTTCTTCAAAATATTCGGGTTCTCTGTGCATGGTGAGAACAAGTATTTTTATACCCGTGTATTTTTTCAAAATTTCCTTTGCCAGGATAATTCCGCTTATATCAGGCAATTCAATGTCAAGAATAATAATATCGGGGAGAGATTTTTCCAGAAACGGAAGAACATCATTTCCCCTGGTTAAAATTCCTTTGATTTTGTATTTTTTCGTTTTTTTTATTACTTCGGCTAATCCCTCTGCCAATATTTTATGATCGTCAACCAGTAAGATATCCATAAAATTATATTTTTTCTTTTATCGTTGTTACGGGAATATTCAATAAAATACAAGTCCCTTTTCCCGGGCTTGAGTTTATTTCAGCAGAACCACCTATTGACAACAGCCGGTAATTAACATTTTTCAGGCCAAGTCCTTCATTGTTCTTTGCAACAAGGTCGAACCCTGATCCATCATCTTCGACTGTGATGGTAAGTATCCCTTCTTCGGCAGTATTTACCTGGATATCTAAATTTTCAGCGCCCGAATGTTTTAAAGCGTTCGTTATAAGTTCCTGCAACACCCTGAAAATAACTACTTCTGTTTCTTTTGGAAGTGATACATCCGGTTCATGGAATGATAAATTGAAGCGTATCGAATTATGGGATTCAACTGTTTTACCCAAATCTTTTAAAGCTGCCTTGAGGCCAAAATGGTTTAGCAGGCCCGAGTGCAGGTCGTGCGAAATGTTTCTTACTTCCTGGTATGTATTGTCCAATAAGGTCAGATTTTTCTTTATAAAAGGAAAATTTTCTTTATTATAAGCGCTTAAATTAAGTTTTATCAGTGAAAGCATGCTACCAACCCTGTCATGGAGTTCCCGGGAAATTCTCTTTCTTTCATTTTCCTGTCCTTCAGCCGTGGCTATCATAGACTTGATCTCACTTTGCTGGAACAGGTTCTTTATCTCCTGGTCCTTTAATTTTGAATTCCTGTCGTACAGGAGCTTTTCGTTTTTTCTTTTTTGGAAAATAATGTACACAACACTACTAAAGATGATAATAGCCAAAATAAGAAACGCCAGAATACCATTTCTTTGAAGAGATTTATTTTTAATCTCCAGGTTTTGTAAAGCTACTTTCTGTTGCATTTTATTTTTTTCATACTTTTCCTGGATATCTATTATCTGCTTTGAGATTGTTGCATTTAAAAGCGTATCTTTTAAATTGGAATAATCCCGGAAATATTTATATGCTTTATCGTATTGTCCCAGTTGGAAATATGTTTCATGAATTCCGCAATATACGCGTTTAGTCAGGCTTTTATCATTCCTGAGCCTGGCAATTTCAAGGGCCTTGAAATAAAAGTGAAGCGCTTGATGATACTCTTTTTGGTAGTAATAAAGGGCCCCAACACTATTGTATACATTAGCCAGTTGTATTTCATTGTTGTTTTGTTTTCTGATATCAATGCATTTGATAAAGGTTGCTATAGCCTTGTTGTAATTGCCCGTTTTACTATATAAAGCGCCTATGTTTTCAAGTGTTTTTGCAATACCTTCATGGTTTTTACTGTTTCTGAAAATATCCAGGGCTGTTGTAAATGAATTTTCAGCGTCGGTAAATTTTTGTTGAGAAGTATATATGTTTCCGATATTATTTAGTTCTGTTGCTATACCTTCTGTGTTTTCTATTTTTTTTTCAATATCCAGACTTTTTGTATAGTATTCGATGGCTTTATTCAAGTCTTTTAATTCATTCGTATAAATATTCCCCAGGTTATTGTAAGAAAAGGCCAGACCTTCCAAATCATCAATCTTTTCACTTAATTGTATACTACGAATATAATACTTTATAGCGTTAGGGAAATTTCCCTGGTAATATTCATCGTTCCCCAGGTTGTTGTATATGATTGAAGCCGTATATTCATCATTATCTTCAACAAACGAAAGCCCCTTTAGGTAATATTTCCTGGCATTTAAGAATTCATGCTGCGAAGAATATATAATACCCAAATTGACATACGGGGAAACAAGAACTTTTTTATCACCCAACTTATCCTTGAATTCCAGGCATTTATTATAATAAGCTATGGCTTCAGGATAACTGCCCGTTTTTTTATAAACATCGCCTGTATGACGATACAGGTTGAACATTCTCTCTTTTTTCCCATATAAAGAAATATTTTTTCGGTTGAGAATTTTCAGAAAATAATATAGAGAAGTCTTATAATCCTTTAAGAATTTTGATATCAGTCCACTGTAATAATAAGATACCTCTAGCCAATACTTTGAATTAGCCTGAATGGCCTCCATTTCCATGTTTTTGGAATATGCCAGTGCATCAGAATATTGTTCTTTTTCTATTTTATCATTGATTTTGCTTTCCCATTGCTCAAATTTTTCTGCATTTATACTTGATTTGGCTTTGATAAGTAAATTATTTTGACTTAATACGGAAAATAAGCAGCCTTGCTGGCTCCTGGAATAAAGGGGCTGCCTAAGCAGGGGGCACAGAGAAATTACACAGA
>CAZWGG010000474.1:0-4754 GCA_964633305.1 uncultured Bacteroidales bacterium | reverse complement strand
AGACATACTCTAACGAAAGATGTATTGAAAATGTAAGAAATTATTTCAATGAACATGCCAAAAATTGGGACGACGAAGTCTATCATGATCCAGAAAAACTAAGAATTATAATAAAAGCATTGAAGTAAAAACAGGGTTCAAAAGTTATAGCCGAAGCTCCAACCTATTCCAGGGCAATCCCGCTTTTTCAATTTTACAATGTCGAAATCTTAAAAGTGCCGGTAACACATGAAGGTATTGACTTGAAAACGTTGGAAAGAATAATACGGTCCCATAGTCCGGTAATGGTTTATACTATGCCAAATTTCCATAATCCTACTGGTATTACTACAAGTCAGGCCCATCGTGAAAAGCTTTTAAAAATTTGCGAAAAATCACGAGTGCTTCTTGTAGAAGATGGTTTTGAGGAAGAAATGAAATATTTAGGAAAGGCTGTCCTCCCTGTAAAATCCATGGATTATCATAATATAGTACTGTATCTGGGAACTTTTTCAAAAGTTTTATTTCCCGGACTTCGCATTGGCTGGATTGCTGCTGATAAGAAATGTGTTGAAAAACTATGTGCAATTAAAAATATTGGAGATTTATCAAGTAGCAGTTTGAACCAGGCAGCACTTCACCTTTTTTGTCAAAAAGGGCATTACGATCTTCATTTGAAACGTGTTCATAAAGTTTATCGCAAAAGGATGTACACTGCACTTAGGGTAGCCAGGGAAAATATACCAAATGATATAGTATCGTACACGAAACCCTTAGGAGGGTACACTATTTGGTTTGAATTAAAACATAGTAAAAGCGAAGATGAAGCCATACAGCATATCTATAGGCATGGAGTAGCTGTTTCACCCGGCAGTTTTTACTTTCCGGATACTACAAAAAATATCTGTTTTCGCGTATCGATAGCTCATCGTGATGAACATGAGATAGAAAAAGGAATAAAGAGATTAGGAGAAGCATTACGTAGTTTATAACATTTACTATAAAAACAAAAAAAGGAGGGATTTATGGAATTTATGAATTCATACGAGGATACCATACGGGCCGATTCATACTCCAAACTGGAGTTTCCAAACACCTATTATCTGGCCTACCGGGATTTACCTGAAATTATTTCAACCCATGTAAAAGGAAGAAAAGCAATAGATTTTGGTTGTGGTACAGGACGTTCGACGAGATTTCTTAAAAAAATAGGATTTCAGGCTTTAGGCATTGATATTGCTGAAAACATGATTAAAAAAGCAAAAGAATTAGATCCTAAGGGTGATTATCTCCTTGTAAAAAATGGTGTTTTAAACCTGTTAGGCTATGGATTATATGACCTGGTATTATCGGTATTTACTTTTGATAATATTCCCACCATGGAAAATAGAATAAAACTAATGAATGAGATAGGAAGATTACTCAATAATAACGGAAAACTTATCCTGTTAGATTCTACCCCGGAATTGTATATTAATGAATGGGCTTCCTTTTCAACACTGGACTTTCCTCAAAATATTACTGCAAAAAGCGGCGATAAAGTAAGAGTAATAATGAAAGATGTCGAAGATGCCAGACCAGTTGATGATATCTTCTGGACATACGAAGACTACATAAAGTGTTTTAAACAGGCAAAACTCAAACTGATTGCTACGTATAAACCTCTGGCAAATAAGGGAGAACCTTATCAATGGATTAATGAAACAAAAATTGCACCTTGGATTATTTATGTGCTGAAAAAATTATAGAAAGAATTTGTATACTTCCGGGTACACCCCGTTGACGCCTCCATATTGGGTTATGTGCATAATGAAGGAGGATCGTTAAAAGAAGTGAATAAAGAAACACCCGACAGATTTGCTAAAATAAGTGGTGGTAAATTTGAACATTATTTAGTATTTTCATACGGTATTTTGTTGCTAACACCAGTACAAGTGGAATGTGAGACTTTATTCGGTAAAGTTTTTCGGCTTTTTTAAAATTAACATAAAAGTTTTAAGACAATTGCATCTGAAAATCGTATACATATTTATTTATTACCTGATTTTAAATGAGATTATATTTTTTATTTATAGCCGTTATATTGAGTTTACTTCCCCTGGGCGCTGTCGATCAGCATGTTATTGATAGTCTTGAAGCTGAAATTGTTAAGGCTAAGCACGATTCAAGCCGGTTAAAGCTGTATTTAAAACTGAATAAAAGCTATTCGGTAGGGGAATATATTGGGTCAGATAAATATCTGCATGAAGCCCTGGAGATTGCTAAAAGATTAAAAAAATACGAATTAATAACCGATATCTATGTCGATTTTGGTAATTATTATTTTTATCAGAATCGATTGGATAATGCCCGGGAATATTTTAATAAAAGCTTGATATTAAGTGATAGTATACATTACCGGTTTGGAAAAGCCAGGGCATATAAGTGGATAGGTGATGTAATTAATAGATTGGGGAATTCTACAAAAGCTATCGAATTTTATATTAAAGCTGCTGATATATTTAAACATATTAACGAGAAAAAATCATTAGTGGCTGTTTATAATGCCATAGCAATAGTTTTTAATTCTCAAAAAAACTATACAAAAGAGCTTGAATATTACAATTTATGTCTTGATTTATTAGAGGATATGGATCAAGAAACAAACATCGCAATAGTTACCATGAATATAGGTATTTGTTATATGTCTTTGAAAGATTTTGATAAAGCTTTGAAATATTGTTTTAAAGGATTGGAATTAGCGAAAAAAAATAAATCGGAATATTTAACGGCAATATTATTCTTAAATATTGGAGCTATATATGACGATGGATTTAAAAATTACAAAAAAGCGCTGGATTACTATTTTAAAGCTCTTCATCTGATTCAAAAACTAGGAATTCAGGATAATCTTGCAGTTTGTTATAATAATATTGGTAGTGTTTATACCAAATTAAACAACTATCGTGAAGCTATCGGGTATTTAAATAAAAGCTTAGGAAAATGTGGTGAAACCGGAATTTTGGTTGATTGTCAATACGCGTATGAAGGATTGTACAAGGTTTATAAAAAGATGAATGATTATAAAAAAGCGTTTGAATATTACCAAATATATACAAGTTATAAAGATACTTTGCTTAACGAGGAAAGTAATAAAAAAATAAGTGAGCTGGAAGCACGGTATCAGTTTGAGAAAAAAAACCTTGAAATACAAAATCTAAACTTTGAAAATAACCTGTCTAAAACCAAATTAAAGAAGCGTTCTCTAGAGCGTAATATACTATTTTTAGCTATTCTGACCGTATTAGTTATATCTGTTCTAATCATTCGGATTATTACTATTAAATTAAGAACAAAAGAACAATTAAAGAACAAAACAGAAGAACTTGAACAACTCCGCTCCCGCTTTTTTGCGAACATATCGCATGAACTCCGGACACCATTAACACTCATAAAGTTGCCGTTAAACGAACTCATTCAAAGTAAAACGCTTGATAAAGAAACCATTAGTAAACTTGAGTTGGCTGCCAGCAATGCCGACCGGTTATTGAAACTTATCAATCAATTGCTTGACTTATCAAAACTGGAAGCCGGAAAACTCAGTCTGAAAGTTTATGAAAATGATATTATTGGATTTCTTAAGGTTATGGGGGCATCATTTCAATCCATAGCAGAAAGCAGAAATATAGAGTTTGTACAGAATTTTTCGGATCATGAACTGCAAACTTACTTTGACCGCGATAAACTGGAACAGGTATTGTATAACATTTTAGGCAATGCTTTTAAATTTACCGCCGACCATGGCAGAATCGAATATAACGCCACGGTAAATGAGAAAAACATTATAGTAGAAGTTAAAGACAATGGTAAAGGTATTCCTGAAAACGAATTATCCAGGATATTTGATCGTTTTTACCAGGTTAAGCCTAACAACCAGGCATTATACAGTGGTTCGGGAATTGGATTAACAATAGTAAAAGAGTTTGTTGAATTACATCATGGAAGGGTTCAGGCTGACAGCAGGTTGAATGAATATACCCGGT
The DNA here is from genome assembly GCA_964633305.1 of uncultured Bacteroidales bacterium. Taxonomy (GTDB): domain Bacteria; phylum Bacteroidota; class Bacteroidia; order Bacteroidales; family UBA10428; genus CAZWGG01. The sequence continues at coordinate 753 of CAZWGG010000474.1, read as the reverse complement.
TTACCATCACCATTCCCACAGACCCTAATATTTATAAAAATGACATAAAATTATCCATTGGTGAATTGCCTGAAGAAAAAACCATCATAAAGTCAGAAACAGATAATTATGATAATGAGGGTACCTCTTTTGATGCAGATAAAAAACTAATTCTGATCGTGGAAGACAATTTAGAACTCAGCGATTACTTAAAACAGTCGTTAAGTAAGGATTATAATATCGCACTGGCTAATAATGGCAATGAAGGATTAAAAGAAGCGGAAAATATTCCTGATTTAATAATAACCGATTTAATGATGCCTGAAATTGATGGTATTGAGATGATGAAAAGCATACGTGAAAATCAGAGAACCAACCATATACCTGTCATAATGTTAACTGCCAGGGCAGATATAGAATCCAGGTTAAAAGGAATTGAAACGGGGGCAGACCATTTTATTAACAAACCATTTGAAATAGAGGAGATACTAATCCGTATAAATAGTTTAATTAAACAGCGGGACCGCCTGAGAGAGCACTATCATAAAGAATTCATAAGCAGACCACTGGTGAAAAACATACAATCGGCTGACGATAAGTTTATTCAGCAAGCAACTCATGTACTGCAACAACACCTGATGGTTACTGATTATACAGTGGATAAATTTGCCAACGAACTTTTCATGAGCCGGGTTCAGTTACACCGCAAACTTAAAGCTGTTATAGGTTGCTCTGCATCGGAATTTATCCGGCAATACCGGTTAAATACTGCTT
>CAZWGG010000473.1:0-4768 GCA_964633305.1 uncultured Bacteroidales bacterium | reverse complement strand
AAAATGATGTTATCGGGCTAATCGATGGAAAAGGAAATTTATTCCATGGCAGGATAAACAATATTGATTCAAAATTATGTGAGGTATTAATTGAAAAGGCTTTTCATGAATACAAAAAGCGAAATTATTATCTTCATATAGCCATTGCGCCAACAAAAAATTTAAATCGTTTTGAGTGGTTCCTGGAAAAAGCAACAGAAATAGGAATAGATGAAATAACACCCTTGTTATGCTCCCGGTCGGAGAGAAAAGTTTTAAAAAACGACCGCTTTGAAAAAATAATTGTTTCAGCAATGAAACAGTCAATTATAGCTAAAAAACCTGTATTGAATGAACTCGTAAATTTTAAGGACTTTATTGATAATTCCAAATCGTTCAAAGGAGATAAATTCATCCCGCATTGCGCTGATAATGAACGAAAAGGGTTAAAGGAACTCTATAAATCAAGTAATAAGGTATTGTTTTTAATCGGTCCTGAAGGTGATTTTACCAGCGAAGAAATTGATATTGCCAAAGCTAATTCTTATGAACCCTTATCATTAGGTGAAAACCGGCTGCGTTCTGAAACTGCTGGTATTGTTGTTGCACAGATAATTAGCTTCCTAAATTCTTAATAAAAGAAGTAAAAACGTAGCCACGAATGCACGGATAAATTTTTTTAAACTTTTTTTATTCATGCATTCGTGGCTATTCTTTTAAGTTTTTATTCCAAACAATGGCTTACCAGCCCGCTTCTTAATTTAGGTTCGAACCATGTTGTTTTTGGGGGCATAATATTTCCCGTATCAGCAATGGTAATTAATTGGTCCATTGTCACCGGGTAGAGGGCAAATGCTACTGCCATTTCACCGGAATCTACTCTTTTTTGAATTTCTCCAAGACCCCTTATGCCTCCAACAAACTCAATCCTTTTTGATTTTCTCAAATCTTGAATATCCAGCAAAGGTTCCAGGATATGTTTTGACAAAACAGTTACATCAAGGCAATCAATCGGGTCGTTGTCATTGTATGTGTGTTCTCTGGCATTAAGACAATACCAGTTACCTTCAATATACATTGAAAACTCATGAATTTTAGCAGGCTTATATTCTTTATTGCCTGTTTTTTTTATCACGAAACTTTCTTCCAGCTTTTTGATAAAAGAATCGACCGAATACCCGTTTAAATCTTTTACAACCCTGTTGTAATCAATTATTGTTAATTGACTGGCTGGGAAGTGGACAGCGAGAAAAAAGTTGTATTCTTCATTGCCCGAATGATTCGGGTTATCTTTCTTTTTCTCCTCTCCAACATGGGCTGCGGCAGCAGTTCGGTGATGGCCATCGGCAACATAGGTATATGGAACTTCTTCTTTAAAGATGGTTTCTATGCGGCTAACCAGGTTTCTATCCCGAACAACCCATAAATGGTGCCCAACACCATCAATGGCTTTAAAGTCGTAGTCGGGATCGTTCTTTATAACTTGCTTTGTTATGTTGTCTAATTCTTCATTATCAGGAAACACAAAGAAAACCGGTTCGGCATTAAAATTGGTTACCCTTATGTGGGTTTTCCGGTCTTCTTCCTTGTCAGGCCTTGTTAGCTCATGCTTTCGTATTAGGTTATTTAAATAATCTTCAACGGCAGCACAGCCCATTATTCCATACTGTGTTTTTCCCCAGAATGTTTGGGCATATATATAATAGCATGGTTCTGTATCCTGGAAGAGTATTCCTTCACTGATAAACTTTTCTAAGTTTTCTTTTCCTTTTTGATATACTTCGTCTGAATATAGATTTACATCGCTGGGAAGATCTACCTCAGGTTTAACAACATGCAGAAAAGAGTATGGATTATCTTTCACATCTTCTCTTGCTTCTTCGGAATTTAATACATCGTACGGACGGGATGCTATTAAATGTGCATACTCTTTTTTTGGACGAAATCCTTTGAAGGGTTTTATAACTGCCATACTATCTCGGATTTTTTAAGATTGTTAATAAGATCTTTTAAAAAGTTTAAATTAGTATAAAGACGAAAAGAGATACTTAATTATCGTTTCTCTTCTCTTCGTTAAGCTTATTAATTAAGAGTAAGTTAGGCAATTGGTTATTTACCCTGCTTAAGCTTTAAGATAAAAAACTCACCTACTTATTTACCTGGAATGTGGTATCTCCCTTTTTAATAAAGTTTACGATTTGGGTTGCAGCGGCTAAACCTGCATTGATATTTGCTTCGGCTGTTTGTGCCGCCATTTTTTTAGGCGTAAAGAAATATCTGCCTGCATAATCTCTTGCAATCTGTTCTTTACAATCTGGGGTAATATCCGAAATATACCTGAAATCCTGTCTTTCTTTGAATATTTTTAACAAAGATTTTTCACAGATTATTTCTTTCCGGGCTGTATTGACCAGTGTGGCCCCTTTTGGCATTAAAGAGAGCAAGTCGTAATTTATTGTTTCTTTTGTTTCATTGTTTGCCGGAAGGTTGAGTGAAATATACTGGCATTTTTTATAAAGGTCTTTTACATTATTTTCACTTTTTACCCCGTCATTTTCTATAATCACTTTGTCTACATACGGATCGTATGCATGTACTTCCATTCCCATACCTTTGGCAATGTAACCAATTATTTTTCCTACGTTGCCATAAGCATGAATTCCAATTGTTTTACCTCTTAATTCGGTACCGGCAGTACCGTTAAATCCATTCCTGTTAAGGTATATTATCATACCAAAAGCCAGTTCGGCCACGGCATTTGAATTTTGGCCCGGGGTATTCATGGCAACAATCCCTTTGGCAGAGGCTGCTTTCAAATCAATATTATCATACCCGGCACCTGCACGAACTACTATTTTTAGGTTCTCTGCTGCATTTATAACTTGTTCATCAACAATATCGCTTCTTATTATTAATGCATCAACGTCGGCTACAGCTTTGATGAGGTCGTCTTGGTTTGGGTATTTTTCAAGAAGGGTTAGTTCAAATCCGGCACTTTTAAATATGTTGGCCATGCCTTCTTTTGCAGCAGGGGCAAAAGGTTTAACGGTTGCTAGCAATACTTTAGTCATATTTTGTTGAAATTTTGAGGTTCAATTAATAATAGCAATATATTAATTTTAGTTTTTAGCTTCAAATTCTTTCATGGCATCAATTAATGCCTGGATACTTTCTTTTGGCATGGCATTGTATATAGAAGCCCTGAATCCGCCAACAGATCGGTGCCCTTTTATACCAATCATACCTTTTGAGGTAGCAAATTCAAGAAATTGACCTTCAAGTTCTTTATAATTTTCATTCATAACAAAGGTAACATTCATTATTGACCGGTCTTCTTCATCAGAAACAGTGGGGACAAAAAGTTTGTTCCTGTCAATTTCATCATAAAGCAGTTTAGCTTTTTCAACGTTCATGTTGTGTATTACTTTTAGTCCCCCCAAATTTTTAAGCCACTTCAAAGTTTGTAAACATGCAAAAACAGTAACACATGTAGGTGAATTGTACAATGAGTTGTTCTCAATATGGATTTTATAATCCAATAATGAAGGAATTGCCCGTTCAGCTTTTCCAAGAATATCATTTTTAATGATTGCATAACCCACACCAGCTGGCCCAAGATTTTTTTGTGCCCCGCCATAAATTATGGCATACTTTGAAACATCCATTGGCCTGCTCAAGATATCAGAAGATGTATCAGCTACTAACGGTACGGGAGAATCAATATCTTTTTTTATTTCCGTACCATAAATTGTATTGTTCGTGGTGATATGAAAGTAATCTGCATCGTTAGGGATACTATAATTCTTAGGTAAATATGAATAGGTTTTATCTGCAGAAGAAGCAACAATTTCAACTTCACCAAATAGTTTTGCTTCTTTAATTGCTTTTTTTGACCATGACCCGGTTTCCAAATAAGCTGCTTTCTTGTTCAAAAGGTTATAAGGCACCATACAAAATTGAAGGGTGGCCCCCCCGTGCAGAAAAAGAACCGAGTAACCTGGTGGAATATCCAATATTTCCTTGAACAAGGTTTGGGCCTCATCATTAATTGCAGAATACTCTTTACTTCTGTGAGAGATTTCCATAATTGATAATCCAGTACCATTTAAATTCAGTATGTTTTCAGCAGTATTCTTGATTGTAAACCCAGGTAGTATTGAGGGTCCGGCATTAAAATTATGTTTTTTCATATAGGTAGTTTTATTTGTGAAACAATTAACAACTGAAAAAGTGGACTAAAAATAATAAATTATAACTAGTTTGAAGAATTTTTTACAAAAATATAATTTAATTTTTACCAACAGGTAAAATGTTGAAAAACCTCTGTTTTCAAATTATCAAATCATGTTCCGATTCTTCCAGTTTAACCAGGTATGTCTCTTTTAATACCGGGATAATGTCGGTTTGATCGAAAGAGTGACAATATTCAATAACATCATCCAAATTATTTTTTTTCAACCGTTGACGTTGTGCCATTTTATCAACATACCCCATCAGGTCGCTTTTAGCTAAATTCCAAAGATCAACTGAAGCTAGCGTAGAGTCACAAATCGTATAAAAATCTTTGTTTTCAAGTAAACCTTCGCATAATGCACCTGCAAAAAGGGTATCTTCAAGATTAAACTTGTTTTTCCATCCGGCACATAAAATTAACACATCATGCTTTTTAGCGATAATATACCTGGTGAGTGCCGAAATATTAAGGTAAGCTCCAATGAGAACACGATGACAATCCTTTGCTACCATAACAGAATTAGTACCATTTGTAGTACTGTAAACAATTTGTTTT
>CAZWGG010000472.1:0-4773 GCA_964633305.1 uncultured Bacteroidales bacterium | reverse complement strand
CCAAGTCCAAGCAAAAGCCGAATTGTTTAACTTAAATTGATAAAAAATGGGCAAAATTTCTCAAGGTATCTTAGGTGGTTTCTCCGGTAAAGTTGGAAATGTTATCGGGGGAAACTGGAAAGGGATTGATTACATGCGGGTAAAACCTGCCAATGTAGCAAACCCTAAAACAGAAGGGCAGGTAGACCAAAGGTCAAAATTCTCAACCGTCCTGCAATTCCTACAGCCTCTCCAGGGCTTCTTAAAAGTAGGATTTCATGCATATGCGGTTAAAATGACCGAGTTTAACAGTGCCATGTCTTACAATGTCAAAAATGCCATAATTGGTGAATATCCTTATTATGCAATTGATTTCGAAAGTGTTCTGGTCAGCAGGGGTGCATTAACCGGAGCATTGAATCCTGAGGCAATCTCTCCTGGTGTCGGCCAGGTTTAGTTCAATTGGGCAGATAATTCCAACGATGGAAATGCAAGTCCTACTGATAAGGCAATGGGTTTGGTTTATAACCCTGAAAAAAATGAGGTGTCAAACAGTAAGTATGTTGGCGAAGTTGTTGTTGCAGGCTAGAATCCTTAACAGGATTGAACCTCTTAAAAAAACCGCTACAAAAGATAGCGGTTTTTTTATTCTTTTTCTTTCTTTTTATCTCCGTTTTTGTATGTATTATAACAATTCAGGCAGTCATTTTATTTTGTAACTGCCTGATTTTCTCGTAGCGAGAGAGAGACTTGAACTCTCGACCTCATGATTATGAATCTATTTTATATTGTTTTAAATTTTTTCTAATATTTTTTAATATATTGATTATAAGTATTTTATTATTTTCGCTTTTGCTTTAATTTGCAGGTTTTAATTAATTTTGATTACATTTGTATGTTAAATTGTATATTAAATATTTTAAGTGATTTTTATATTTTTCTATCATGGAATTAGTAGTATCAACAGCTATTGTATTGTACAAAGCCAGGATTAAAAACAACAACAAATATCCTGTAAAATTAAGAATTACACAAAACAGAGTTCAGAAATACTATGGAATTGATCGGAAAGATAGAAGATATGAGTATACGGAAGAAGAATTTGAAAAAATTATCTCTCAAAAATCCAGAGGAGTTGACAAGGAAATAAAGTTGGAATTAGGTATTATAGAGGATAAGGCAAAGAAGGTAATTGCATCTATTGAAAACTTCACCTTTGAAGAATTTAAAATCAGGTTTTACAGGAAGACTACGGATACCCGAAATATTTACTATTACTACGACATGTATATTGAAAAACTTGAGAAAGAAGGGCGTATCGGAACAGTAGGTAATTATAAGGGTAGCATGAGTTCCATTAAAAGGTTTTCAGGTAGCAAAGATAGTCTTGACTTTTCAAAAATTACAGTTAGTTTTCTTGAAAAATATGAACAATGGATGAAGGGAAATAGTAACAGCGTTGCCACAATAGGCTTTTATCTCAGACCTTTACGGGCAATATGCAGAATAGGGATTAGAGATGGAGGAATGAATCCTGAGCAATATCCATTTGAAAAAGGAAAGTATCAGATTCCAAGTAAAAAAAATATTAAGAAAGCTCTTAATATGAATGAAATAACAGCCTTATTAAATTACAAGCGAGAGGAATATTCAAATGAAGACTTAGCTATTGATTTTTGGATTTTAAGTTATTTATGTAATGGGGCAAATATAAAGGATTTGCTTAAACTGAAATATGAGGACATTGGCAATGAATCAATCACATTTATTCGTGCAAAGACAGAAAGGAGCAAAAAAGAACAGGAATCAATTTCGGTTCCTATTATTGATAAAATAACCCAAATCATTGAGAAATGGGGGACAAAAACTAAAGACCCTGAGAAATATGTATTTCCAATCCTTAATGGTGAATTAACCCCAGCACAGGAATTTGAGCGGATAAAAGGTTTTGTAAAAAAAATAAATACCAACATTCAACCAATTGCTGAATCCTTAAAAATATCCAAAAAGGTAACAACTTATACAGCCAGGCATAGTTTTTCCACTGTACTAAAACGTGCCGGAGCATCAACGGAATTAATAAAGGAAAGTCTTGGACATTCTTCTATGCAAACAACAGAGAATTATTTGGATAGTTTTGAGAATGAGGTTAAGAAGGAGTTTGCCAAGAAATTATTACCTGAGTAGAATGAATAAGATAATCAAAGACTCCTTACCTAAAATATTTATTAAAATCTGATTTCAAATATTTGGCAATTTCAGAGAATTTTGCCAAATATTTAATGGGTTGATTTTATCCTGTATATAAGATAAAATACGCTCTTTTTGTTTCGTTTACAGGACAAAATGAATAAAGATATCATAAAACGCATTATAATTGAAAACCAGGAACGCACTCAGGGAAAGGAAACTGTTTCAAGTGTGCTACCGGCGATAGGGGAATTAAAGTCTTGGTAAAGACCAGTCAACAGATGCAGGGGGCAGGAACAGTTGATCGTCACAATGGGTCATGAAAAAACAATCAAGGAGGGAGAGGCAGAAATTAAAGTGCACGCACAGGAATCTGAACGTATAAAAAGGACTTGTTATTTTTTTTGTTCATTACATCTGGTCGAAATACTGGCAAGCAAATCTTCCTCAATCTTTTCCCTTTTGGATTTATTATTCTCAGTGAATGCACATAAATGAGTAGCTCCTTCATTTTTTATACATTCAGCTTTATGATGATTGTCAAATCTCTCAGATAGGTCTTCTGTAATTCCTAAGTAAATATATCTATGTGTTTTTTTATCATCCAACAATTTAGTAAATAAATAAACTCCACCAGATTGTTTGAATTTGACAGGAAGTTTGTGAACATAAAATGTGTATTCTGCTCCTGATTTGCCTTTAATTGTCAGTGTTGCCATAAGTTCAATTTTTAAGTTCAATTACATATAGAAAACCTTAATATTTGCTATAATTCCTGTTTTTACATTACACATTTATTAGTAAGTTATGCCCTGTGTTTAATTATTTTCTTGTCCTAGTTTTAATGCCATATCAATAAATGGCCCAACCGATTCACCTAATATAGCCAATCCTGCTTCATGTACATCTTCAATTTTGTACCTGCCTTTTGCAGCCCCATTCAAAGCGTAATCATAATTATCAATTGTCACCACGCACCAATGTTTTTGTCTGCACTCAATTATTACTTTGTCTGCATAAAATGGCCATTTTCCATCATAATTTTCTTTAGTAATCAATCGACTATTGTAATCTTTATTTCTCTTTCGGTTGTATTCGTCTTTATAAGTTCTTTTATGAGGTTTATGGTCTCGTTGTTCGTATCTGGTTGTATGTTTTCTATAATCAATATTTCCTAATTCTGAATCTTTTAACATTAAAAAGTCATAAACACTTGAAGAATATTGTTGTGCCAATGCACCTAATTTTCCAAGAGTAAATTGCCTAGATAATGCACGAACAAACCTCTCAAGTTTCTCAATTATTTTTTTTATTATTAAAGCTAAAACTTCATTTCGAGTTTCAAAATTCTTCAATTTGTCTAAAAGAACTTTATTATCTAACACGTAACTCGTTTCGTATTCCTCCCATAATGCTTTTACATCAATTCCTGGATCAACTTCTCCTGTAATAACATTTAGGTTATAATATCTTGCAAACTTTCCAAATTCTGAGAGTAATCCAATTAGTTTTTCTAAATCTTTATCTTTTTTTAAGTAGGTCAAGTCATCCGAAAGAGATTGAGAGTTTTTTTGAAAATAATTATCGACAATATGATTTTTTAGTTTTATCAAGTCGTGTCCTAGCTTTTTTCTAAAAAGTAATGGTTCTGGGAAAGAGCTTCTTTTTTCAATATGCCCGAGACATATATAACACTTCATCAATCTCTCAAATCCACTTGATATTAATTGGAAAGGCAAGTAATAGAAATCATTAGCCATATCAAGATTTTGATATTCTCCGAATCCTAATTTAATTAGTCTTATAGACGTGTCAAGTTCTTCAATAAGTGATATTTTTCCAATTACTTCATCCTTCATTTTACGCGCAGTTTACATCGGACATAATGTTCATTAGGAATACCTAATGGAAAAGAAAGCAAGTGTATGTAAGGAAAAACGGCGAATTATTTCTTTTTTATTGAAATTCTTTTTGTTCCACTTAGGTTTTTAACCGTCCCTGATGTACCTTTCTTATTCATTGCCTTTACAGCCTTTTGCATGTCTTTTTGTGGTACTTGTAATACCTTCTGGCCTTTTCTACTATCTTTCAACCGTTGAGCAGCTTTCTCTAAACCACTTTTCGAACCACTCCGTTCAATTTCCGTAGCCTTTTTATGAGTTACTGCATCAAGTCGCGAACCGTTAGTCAGTTTTTTCTCAGTCTCACCACTTTTCCCTGCGGCTTTTCTTTTGAGTCTCTTATGTGCTTCTGATTCCATAATAAGTTAATATTTAAATGACATTCCGAATTACTTTAAGTTTAGGACGATTGCCGAATAGAAATCTATCTTCAAATTCTGAGATGTCAAGATGCAAAATTCTTGCAAGTTCATCATTTGAATAACCTAATTCTTCTCTATGCAATTTTATTATTTCATTTAGTATAAATGGCTGTTCTTCAGGTAAAATAATTGGTTCACTTTTCGTCATCTTTTTTCGAGAAAAATTAATTTGAAAATTTCTGTATTGACTTTGTGTGATTGTACCAAGAAAATATGCTCTAAACACTATTGACTTCATTGAAACTTTCCAATATCTTTTAAGTTCTCCTAGTTTGGGAAAT
>CAZWGG010000471.1:2870-4775 GCA_964633305.1 uncultured Bacteroidales bacterium | reverse complement strand
GAAAAATAGATCGTTAAGACGTTTTTGACAATACGGCATACCCCAAATGCTTACTAAATAAAAAATAAAGTGTTAAATATCTATGAATTATTTTTACGTTAGTCAGAATTCAAATATTGCTTTTTCATACTACTTTCCAGGTTATAAATTCCTTTTTATCATAAGAATAATCATGCAAAACACGGTTGAAATTGTCGGCAAGTTTATGTTTTTTTATCTTTACGACTTGATAAATAACTTCAACAAAATTACAATATGCCCGAACAACAAAACATAGAATGGAAAGAATCCTGGCGCGATGAATACTTAAAATGGATATCAGGATTTGCTAATGCAAAGGGAGGTAAGATATTCATTGGCATGGATAATAATGGCAATGTAGTTGGGATTAAAAATTACAAGCGGTTAATGGATGATCTTCCAAATAAGATACAAACACATCTGGGTATTGTCTGCGATGTAAATTTACATGAACAGGACGGTAAACACTACATTGAAATTGATGTAAAACCTTATGATGTACCCATATCATACCAGGGTAAATACCATTATCGTAGCGGAAGTACAAAGCAAGAACTAAAGGGTAATGCGCTTAATGAGTTTCTTTTGAAGAAAGCAGGAAAAACATGGGATGATGTTGTTGAACCAAGAGCAACTATTGATGATATTGATCCATTAGCAATTGAGACATTTAAAAAAAGTGCTGTCAATAGTAAACGTATGCCTTTTATTGAGGAAGAGAAAAACATTGAGAATATTTTAAATAATCTTCTTCTCATAGAAAACAATCAACTCAAACGATCTGCAATTTTACTGTTTAGTAAAAATCCATGCCGTTTTTATATTAACGCATATGCTAAAATTGGAAGATTTGGAAATGCAGATCATGATTTAAGATTTCAGGAGGTAGTTGAAGGAAATGCATTTGAATTGGCTAATAAAACCCTTGAAATGCTTGATAAAAAATTCTTGATTTCCCCTATTTCTTATGAAGGATTGCATCGTATAGAGAGATGGGAATATCCTTATGAAGCCATACGTGAGGCAATTATAAATGCTATTGTGCATCGTGACTATATGGGTGCTCCTATACAAATTAAGGTTTATGATGATAAATTAATGATATGGAATGAAGGTAGGTTACCTGACGACTTGTCTATTGAAGATTTGAAACATAACCATTTATCCCGTCCTCATAATCCAATACTTGCAGGGGTATTTTTTAAAGGAGGATTAATTGAAGCCTGGGGACGTGGTACACTTAAAATTATCAATGAATGTAAGAAAGCAGGAATTCCTGAGCCACAGATTGAATTATTAACCGGTGGAATTTGTGTTACCTTCTTTAAAAATAAAGAAACCGTATCTGATGATATAAAAATAAGTAATAATCAAGCAAAATTACTTAAAGCGAAAAATCTCAATGATAGACAAATACAAGCAATAGAATTTCTGTTTCAAAATAATAAAATTACAAATAAAGAATACCAACAAATAAATAACTGTTCTCGCAAAACTGCAACAAATGATTTAAATGACCTTGTTAGGAAAAATATAATTATTAGTAGTGGTATAAAAGGAGCAGGAGCATATTATACTTTAAAATGAATTGCGTAATAATTGCGTAATAATTGCGTAAATGAGTTGTTTTATATTTTAGTATTAGACAGTTTGGCATAGACGAACTACCCTTTCAAACGAGTTTTCAGTTTAATCTGTGGGTATACCTTGATATTGATGGAAATGTAAAACAAACAGTTAACATTGATGTCTCTTTTGGGCCATTGACAATTTTTTTAAAAGATGCAGAATATAAAATCGATTACTCAGCTGCAACTTTTACTTTTTAAATTTACAATATAGTCTCACAAAATGGAATAATTATATGAATGATATAAAATTCTT
>CAZWGG010000471.1:0-2860 GCA_964633305.1 uncultured Bacteroidales bacterium | reverse complement strand
GAATATATTTATCGATTTGTACCAATCAATCTATATACTGTTGAATGTCTTATATCTCATGGATTTTATTTTAGTAGTCCTAATTATCAAAATGATCCTCTAGATAGCCATTTTACAACATCTTATTCCATTGGATCAGAAATAAAACAAAAAGCAAACTTCGAATTAGGAGATAAACTTGTGTTATATGCAAAAGAATTAGCTTCAAAATTTGGTATATGTTGTTTTTCAAAAAGTTACAAGAATATTCTTTTATGGTCTCATTATGCAAATGGAGGTAAAGGTTTATGTTTAGTTTTTCATCAAGACGAGTTGTTAAATTCTTTAAATTCAAAAAACGAAAATACCTTTTGCATGAAGGAAATTATATATGATAGATTACCTAATATTTCCTTAAATCACGAAGATGTATCCCAAGAAGAATTAGAAAAGCCAATTTATCATAAATTAAAAGAATGGCACTATGAAATGGAAATTAGAATTTTCACAAAAATTACTAATGATAATCGTTTTTTTAATTTTTCTCCAAGAAGCCTAAAAGCTGTAATTATTGGGGATAGATATGAAAAAGGAACTAATTCAAGAGTTTTATCATATATATTGAACAAAGATGCAAAGTACAAAGAAATTATTACAGCAAGACTTATAAGAAATGCCCATTATTTGGATGCTCAGATATTTAAATATAAATTTGATTAAAATCCCATTAAACACATTTAATGAAAGATTTTGAAAAAGAGTTTTATTCACATTTAGGGCTATTATCTGTAAATTTTGCTAAAATGGAGTCTAACCTATCGGTTATATTAGCAAAACTACTAGGATCAGATGAAGAATTGATTTCTGAAATTTTAATTGAGAGGAATACTTTACAACAAAACATAGATTTGTTAAAGAAAATTAACAAGATTAGAGGCTATGAACAATCTACTATTAGTAATCTTCTAGAGCAAATTAGTAGAATCAAAAGTGATAGGAATTTATTTATTCATGGTATATGGGGGTTCCCTTTTGTAGAAAATAATGATATTATGATAACTTGTGATGAAAGAAAAATTCGTTACAAGGAAGAAAAACATAGTAATGGAAAGAATTTAAGAAAAATATGGAATTATAATGAAATTCACACATTCAGATTATCTTATATTAAGAAACAAATTAGGAAGATAGAAGATATTTTGACAGCTCAGAACTTTTTTATTGAGAAATTAGAAAGTGAAACATTTTTGTAAAAAATAAATGTCCTACAAAACCTAAAATAAATAAAAATGCTTATTGATTTTTTGAAGAATAATCAAAATTTGATTTTTCTTATATCTGGATTAGTTCTTAATATTGTTGGTTTCATATTATCTAAACCAATACAGAAAAAGGTAGTCGCAATTGTTACCAATGCTTTAAAATACAATAGTGGATATTCAAAAAAATATCAGAAATTAGAAAAAAATGGAGGTGGTGTAGAATATAGGATATTTTATTCTTGGGGAGGTATAATAGTTTTTATAATTGGTTTATTGCAAACAATAATTAGTATAATTATTATGATAAATTAATCCCACAAAACGCAATTTAATATTAATTAGCTTTAAAAATCTTAAACTATGATAATTGTCTTTAAAATCTTAAGTTTAATAGGATTATTGTCTATAGCATTTATTATTTATTTATTTGCAACTGATAACGTAAAATTTATTAATCCAGAATATGAATATAGCTCTTCTGATGACCAATTTGTTAAAGCTAGTATTAAATATTCAATCGAAGAAAATAGTAAAAGCAAAATACTTGAATTTGGGGCAGTTGAAGTTGTACATTTGAGCGGGAAGACATTTAAACTTAAAGGAAGAATTGTTTATGAATCAGTTATTGGAACAAAAATTAACAAGGATTTTGAATGTGTAGCTACGGGTTATACTTGGAATACAAATCCAAGTGATAATTATCGAATAAATTTGTATTATGAATATTAACATTTTCATGTTCCTCAAAACTCACAATATGGAAACAATTGAACTAACACATACATGGAAGATTATCTTTTGTATTGTGGCAGTGATTCATACCGCATTATTTACCATTTATGCTTTTAAAATACATTCAATCCCAAAAAGTTTAATTGATAATTATAAAAGAGATAAAAATTTTGCATGGGTAATCTATCAATATTTTTTTAATTTCATTGGAGCTGCATTTGCTTGGTTTCTATTATGGATTTTACTACCAACATATATCAGTGCCTTTTGTAACCAGAAAGTTTCCTTGCTTACTACCAAGGTTATAATACTTTCATTAATAGTTCTTCTTGGTTTAGTAGGTTATATCCCATTGACATTACATGGAATTGCTAAAAGTTTCATTGAATTAGCAAAAAAAATATCGGGCAAAGAATAATATAATAGTTTTTATATCTTAAAAAATGCACAGTTACTAACAAATAGTTTTAATTCTCTGTTGGTAAAAGCTTCTTAGCAAACTCTTTCTTAACTTCATTCTCAAAACTATCTAGGTAACTCTCAGTAGTCTGGAGTGAAGAATGTCCCAAACTTTCTTTTATCAGTTCTGTTGATGCTCCGGCACGTTTCAGATTATTAAAATCTGTATAAAATAGGATATGATTAGGAAACCTAACTGAAATCTATCAATTTGATCGTATTTTCTCTCCGAGTCTCATCTTCAAAACTATCCAAATAGTTCTCTGTTGTTTTGAGATTTGTATGGCCAAGACTTTCAGATATAAATTCTACACTTACACCTGAACGTTTTAAAACAGTTGCAAATGAATGGCGGGCAGTATATGTTGTAACAGTTGGCTATTTCGGTCAGACCATGCCACCCGTTTCGGTCAAATAGTGCCACTTTA
>CAZWGG010000470.1:0-4775 GCA_964633305.1 uncultured Bacteroidales bacterium | reverse complement strand
CTGAGGATAACAAAATAACAGTACTTACAGGAACATAACTGATGTAAATTAAATAAAAAGTGCAATTGGAAGAAGTTGTGTTATAGACCGGAGTCCGAAGTTAGAAGAAATGAAGGAGGGGAATCTTTTATTTTTTGGTTCAAAATCTTCAAATTCTCATTATTTTCCTTTCACATGTTATACGAATATTCTTGAACATGATATTAAATTCTTAAGTCTCTCAATTTAGTCCCTTCTTCCGACCTCGAACTTTGGGCTTCGAAGTTCCTAAATAAGTAAATTCGTCTGATTTAGTGTACTTTATAATTTTTTCTATTAATACATCTTTACAAATTGGTTTTGATATATAATCATCACATCCTGCTTCTTTAGTTTTTTGTTTATCGTGTTCCGAGGCAAAAGCTGTTTGAGCAATCACATACAAATCAGGGTTTACTTGTTTTATTTTTCTTGTAGTATCAAAACCATCCATTCCGGGCATTTTTATATCCATTAGAACCAAGTTTATGTCCCTATTTGATTTGATAATTTCTAAAGCTTCTTTCCCATTCTCAGCATAAATCATATTTATTCCAGTGTTTTTTAATGCTTCCCTCAAAAACATATTACTTATTATATCATCCTCAACAATTAATACAGTAATATCTTTTAACAACTTAAGTACATCAATTCTTTTTTTCTTCCTTTTTTCATCTAAAATGTTTGCTGTAATATAAGGAATGGTAAAAAAGAACGTTGATCCTTCGTCACATTTTGACTCAACCCATATTTTACCCCCAAGCTTTTCAACATAGGCTCTTGATATTGAAAGTCCAAGCCCTACACCTTCATATGGTCTTGATGATGATATATCAGCCTGCCTAAATCGTTCAAATATTTTTTCTTTTAATTTTTGGGGAATACCAATACCGGTATCATTAACATAAAATTCAAGTTCATTATCTTTCAGATTATACCCAAAATCAATATGCCCACTTTCCGTATATTTAATTGCATTTTTAATTAAATTTGAGAGTACTTGACTGAGTTTAGTTTTGTCGGTTTTTATAGTAATTTCTTCACCGTGGAATTTTTTGGTATAGGAAAGATCAAGTCCTTTATTTTCAGCTTCCGGATTAAAAAACATAAGCAAGTTATCAAGCAATTGGTTAACATGAATATTCTCCACCTTAATTTCTATCTGTCCGGATTCAATTCGTGATATATCAATCAAATCATTAATAATATTTAGCATCCGCTGTCCACTTTGCTGAATAATATCAATGTATTTTTGAACTTGTAACGTACTTAATTCTTTATCTCTTAGTAATTCAGCAAAACCAAGAATACCATTCATCGGGGTTCTTATCTCATGACTCATATTAGCCAAAAAAGCTGTTTTTAACCGATCACCTTCTTCAGCTCTTTCTTTAGCCTCTCCCAGCTCGGTATTTATATTTTGTATCCACTTAATACTTTCAACAAGTTCTTCATTTTTAGACAAATAAGCTTCATTTAGTACCTGATACTTTTTTACTTGTTCACGAACTTTTTTTTCAGCTTTTTTACGGCCTGTTATATCCTTAATCATTGCCAGGTAATATACTATTTCACCATTTTTATTGCGAGCAGGAGTTGATATAAGGCTTCCCCAAATTAACTGTCCATTCTTTTTTACATACCGTTTTTCTGTTTTATATTGTGCAATTTCGCCGTGCGCCAATGCTTGTATCATATTCGTGTCACGATTTACACAATCAGGATGCGTGATATCCGCAAAAGTCATTGTTGTTAATTCTTTTTCAGTATATCCCATCATATGACAAAAAGCCGGGTTAGCTTTAATAAATTTAAAGTCAGGTCCAGAAATAGCTATACCAAATTGTCCTTCCTCAAAAATTCGTCGAAAAAGTTCTTCACTTTCACGTAATGCTTCTTCAGCTTGTTTACGTTCTGTTACATCATTAATAATTGAGTATACTCTGAAAGGCTTTTTTTCTTCATTTTTAAATTCCGGAATGGTATTTATATTAATCCAACGGTTCTGCTTTAACCGTTGATTATATATTCTCATAACAATGTTTTTCACACTCTTACCGGTTGTAAGTGCTATTATTGCCGGATATTCATCTTCCTTAAATGATGAACCATCTTCTTTAATGGCTTTCCATACATCAAAATAAGAATCAAGGCCAACCATTTGTTCTCTAGAAATTTCTAATATTTTTTCGGCAGTTTGGTTTACCTCAATAATTTTACCGTCTCTATCCTGGTACACAACACCCATTTCCAAAGTATCAAACAAATTGTTGTATCTATGTAACTCATTTTCCACACACAAATATTTTAATATCAATATGATAGAAAGATAATTCGATAAATCGAAATTACAAATTCTTTCAATGAAAGTCAATTTTTAAGTAAAATAAAATTAGAAGAAAATACAACTAATTCTTTATAACCGATTCATAAATAACTTCTTGGATATCTGTTCGCACATTAAGTTCAAGAAGTTTATTATTTATTGCATCGGGGTAGACACGATTTGAAAGAAAAATATAAACAAAATGATATTCCGGATCTACCCAGGCCATTGTTCCTGTAAAACCAGTATGTCCATAACTTGATAAAGAGGCACTTTTACATGTGGGTCCAATTTTTGACGTATCGGGCTGAGGCTTATCAAATCCAATTCCTCGTCTATTTTCATTCTTTATATCTTGATAAGAAGTAAAATATTCAATTGTTTTCTTATCAAAGTATTTTACAGTACCATATTGTCCTTTATCCAGGTACATCTGCATTACTTTGGCCAGATCGTTAGCATTTGCAAAAAGTCCGGCATGACCACAAATGCCGCCAAGCATGGCTGATCCAGGATCATGAACGTAGCCATGAACCAATTGTTTACGAAATACCAGGTCATTCTCGGTTGGTACTATTTCTTGTTTTGAATACTTTTTCAAAGGATTAAAACAAACAGATGAAGCTCCTAAAGTACTGTAAAACAAAGAATCAAGATAGGTTGAAAAATCACTTCCCGTAAGGTTTTCGATAATTTTATAAAATAAATAAAATCCAAGATCACTGTACTTGTAGCCATTTTTCTCGTTTAATTCTGAATTTGCTATCATGTAGTAAATCGAATCAACAAAATATTTATTCAAGTACAGATTTTCTGCAACCTGAATAGGATACTCATCAGAAACTGATTTAGAATAATAATTATCTTTATATTTTATATGTTTATTCATGTAATAATTTTCTCCTATTTTTATTGGAAAAGAAGCGGAATATCTTGTTTCTGCTAAATTTTGTCCGGGAATCATGGGTTCAATTGTACTTCTATAAAACGGTATCCAGCCTTTTAACCCTGATTTATGTAAAAGTATATCTTTGATAACAATATCTTTTTTATTGGTTGTATCTAAATAAGGCAGGTATTCAGAAATTTTGGCATCAATATCAAACAATTTATCCTCATATAATCTCATAATAGCAGGCATTGATGCTGCAATTTTGGTTATTGAGGCCAAATCGTATAAATCGGTATTTTTAACCGGTGTTTTTTCGTGGTAAGTATGATAACCAAACGATTTCTGGTAGAAAACAATACCATCTTTAATTGCCATCACCTGGCATCCCGGAGTAGCTTTTTCTTTTATAGCATTAAGGGCAATAGAATCAATTTTTATCAACTTTTTTTCATCTATCCCGGCATCAAGAGGGATTGAATATTTTAACCTGTTATTTTTTTTCGTTAAAATGCCGCTTCTAAGCGGATATTCATTACTTGCAGTAACAGGTAATAATCCATGGGCAGGAATAGCTCCAAATAATAACTGAGCTGATGTTTTCTGGGTTATTTCATTGTCTTCATACGACATAATAACTCCTGAAGCATATTTCAGGTTTTTAAAAAAAGCCAGTGAATACGGATTAGCAAAAACATCTACAATTACATTATTTAAAGTAACCAGGCTATCGACAAAATGAATAGTTTGTTCTGTAATCCCGTAGTTTTTTGAAACAAACATATTAGTCCCGTGTATGCCAATTACTATAATATTGTAATTAGCCAGTCTGGAATATAAATCGTTAAATTTTTCATTATTAGCATTCTTAGAAATAAAAAGCTTATCAATTGTAATGTATTTTCCGAGTGTTTCACAGAAATCATTATTTTCATGTCCCCCAATTGTAATCGAAACAATTTTTAGAGTATCTAATCGTTCCAGTGGAATTAAATCATTTTTATTTTGTAACAAGGTAATGGACTCCTCTATAAGACGTTGGTTATTCAATTTGTACTCCGTTTTGTTCAACTCCTCCCCAATTTTCTTTAAGTTAACAGGATGGTAATCATTTAATCCAACCCAATATTTTGCAGCTAATATTTTTTTACATCTTCTATCAATTTCTTTTTGAGAAATATTACCCTTTCGTATTTCTTTTTTAACACTAGTTATAGCTTTTTCTATATCATCTGGCATCAACAAGATATCATTTCCTGCTAAAATTGCTTTGATGTTTGCTTCACTTGGTTTATAATGTTTTATAATCCCCCCCATGTTCATGGCATCAGTGAATACAAGTCCTTTAAAGCCTAATTTGTTTTTCAATAACGTATCAATAATTAATGGTGAAAGTGTTGAAGCAAGACCCGGTGTTAAATCCAGGGCAGGAACACTAAGGTGTGCAACCATTACGCCACTAATACCACTATTAATAATTTCCTTAAAAGGAAATAATTCAACACTATCAAGCCTTTCTTTTGAGTGTGAAATTACAGGAAG
>CAZWGG010000469.1:0-4776 GCA_964633305.1 uncultured Bacteroidales bacterium | reverse complement strand
TACCGATATGAATTCTATAGAAGCTATGGAATTTTTGCGTGAAAGATTACTGAAAACTGTTTCAAACGAAGAATTTTTAATATCAATGAATGGCGGGTAATATGAAGTAAGACTTCCTTTTTTTTTAGTAAATAATTTTTAAAAATATATAAGTCTTTTAATGTGCATTTAAGTTAAGTGATAAACTTTGCATTTTTTCAAACCATAATAATTATTCTTTTATATTAAATTTTATATCAGGTGATATTTTCCTTATTTGAAATGAAAATGAATTATCCTGATATGTTGAAAAACACTATAAAAAACGTCTGTTTTTTGTATTTTTGTTCTTTTTATTTTCCGAAATCATAAAACACTAATAATAAGCGTATTAATATGGCAAACAAAAAAAATTATATTACCTGTGACGGAAATTATGCTGCCTCACATATCGCGTATATGTTCAGTGAAGTGGCGGCTATTTATCCTATTACTCCTTCCTCAACTATGGCCGAATATATTGATGAATGGTCCGCCATGGGCAGGAAGAATATTTTTGGCGAAGTAGTAAAGGTTGCTGAAATGCAATCAGAAGGCGGAGCATCGGGTGCCGTTCACGGATCGTTACAATCAGGTGCATTAACTTCAACATTTACAGCTTCCCAGGGGTTATTATTAATGATACCTAATATGTTTAAAATTGCCGGCGAGCTTTTACCCGGAACATTTCACGTCTCTGCACGTAGTCTGGCGGCACAGGCACTTTCTATTTTTGGCGATCATAGTGATGTGATGAGTACAAGACAAACAGGTTTTGCATTACTTGCTACAGGTAGTGTTCAAGAAATAATGGATATTGCAGCTGTTACACATTTAGCTGCTATAAAATCAAGAATACCATTTCTTCACTTTTTTGATGGATTTAGAACTTCCCACGAAGTACAAAAAGTTGAAGCCCCAACAAATGAAGATATGGCAAAACTTATTGATTATAAAGCACTACAAGAATTCAGACAGCGTGCTTTAAATCCGGAACATCCTGTAACACGAGGTACGGCTCAAAACCCTGATATATATTTTCAAACCAGGGAAGCTGCAAATCGTTTCTACGATGAAGTTCCCGACATTGTTGAACAATACATGCAGGAATTAAGCAAAATAACTGGTCGTGAATACCATCCTTTTGTCTATTATGGAGCAAGTGATGCCGAAGATATTATCGTTGCTATGGGATCAGTTACAGAAACAATTCGTGAAACAGTTGATTATCTTTCAGCACAAGGGAAAAAGGTTGGTCTTGTAGCTGTTCATCTTTATCGACCCTTTTCTTCCAAGTATTTTCTTAAAGTAATCCCTAAAACTGTTAAGCGTATTGCAGTTCTTGACAGAACCAAAGAACCAGGGGCAGAAGGAGAACCTTTGTATCTTGATATTCGCAATGTATATTTTGGAGCAAAAAATGTCCCAATGGTCATTGGTGGAAGATATGGACTTAGTTCAAAAGATACAACTCCAATACAAATTATTACTGTATATGAAAACCTTGCATCAGCTGAGCCAAAAAACAGGTTTACATTGGGAATCGATGATGATGTGACCTATACTTCACTTCCTTTGAAACCAGAAATAAGCATTTCTTCTAAAGGTACTTTTGAAGGTAAATTTTATGGTATTGGTTCTGACGGTACAGTAGGGGCTAATAAGAATTCAATTAAAATTATCGGGGAAAATACGGATAAATATGCACAAGCATATTTTGCTTATGAATCCAAAAAATCAGGTGGAGTTACTGTTTCTCACTTACGCTTTGGAGACAAACCCATTCGTTCAACTTACCTGGTTAATACTCCCGATTTTGTTGCTTGTCATGTTCCTGCTTATCTTGAGAAATATGATATGCTTAAAGGACTGAAAAAAGGAGGTACATTTCTCTTAAACAGCATATGGGACACAGAAGAAACCAAAAAGAAGCTTCCTGATCATATTAAAAAATATATGGCGGAAAATAATATACAGTTTTATATAATTAATGCAACCAAAATTGCTGAAGAAATTGGTCTTGGAAACAGAACAAACACAATTATGCAATCGGCTTTTTTCAAAATTTCTAATGTAATTCCTTATGAAGATGCTGTAACGGAAATGAAGAAAGCTATTATAAAAAGCTTTAGCCGAAAAGGTGAAGATATTGTAAATATGAACCATGCAGCTGTTGATCGGGGTGGAGATGTAGAAGAAATTGATATTCCGTCAGAATGGGCATCTATTGAAATAAAACCTTCAAAAGATTCTCGTAAAAATATTCCTGATTTTGTAAAAAATGTTGTCGAACCAATCAACAACCTCAAAGGTGATGATCTGAAAGTTAGTGCATTTCTAGGAAGAGAAGATGGTACATTTCCCGCAGGAACAACTGAATACGAAAAAAGAGGTGTTGCTGTTCACGTTCCCGGGTGGATACCTGATAATTGCATACAATGTAATCAATGCGCTTATGTTTGTCCACATGCTTGTATCAGGCCTTTTCTAATTGATGAAAAAGAAATGAAAAATCTACCGGAAGGCACTGTTACTACTGTTATGAAAGGAAAAGATTATGATGGATTGCATTACAGAATTCAGGTGAGCCCATTAGATTGCACCGGTTGTGGCGTTTGCGCCGAAGTATGTCCTTCTAAAGAAAAAGCTTTAGTTATGGAAACTCTTGGTTCTCAAATGAAAGAAGCAGAAAGATGGGAATATTTCGTGAAAAATATTACATATAAAACTGATAATATAGATATTGAAAAATCAGTTAAAAATAGTCAGTTTGCAAGACCATTATTTGAATTTTCAGGTGCTTGTGCCGGATGTGGTGAAACGCCTTACATTAAATTAATCACCCAGCTTTACGGTGATAGAATGATTATTGCAAATGCTACCGGTTGTTCATCTATCTATGGCGGATCAGCACCTTCAACACCATATTGTGCAAATGAAAAAGGCTATGGACCGGCATGGGCCAATTCGTTATTTGAAGATAATGCCGAATATGGTTTTGGAATGGTATTGGGAGTAAATAAACTAAGAGAAAGAATAGCCCTTAGAATGCAGGATGCAATAAATGGTAATGATAAAATTTCTGCTGCAACAAAAGAAGTATTTAAAGAATGGATTGAAGTAAAAGATTTAGCTGAACCTTCAAGAGAAGCTTCTGATAAAGTGATACAATTGATTTCAAAGGAAAAAGATCCTTTGGCTAAAGAAATTTTAGACTTGAAACAATATCTTGTTAAAAAATCAATATGGGCATTCGGTGGTGATGGATGGGCGTATGATATTGGTTATGGAGGTTTGGATCATGTTATTGCTTCAGGTGAAGATGTAAACTTACTTGTTTTGGATACGGAAGTATATTCAAATACGGGTGGTCAATCTTCAAAATCAACACCAATTGGTGCAGTTGCCAAGTTTGCTGCTTCAGGTAAGAAAATTGGCAAAAAAGATCTTGGTGCTATGGCTATGTCATATGGTTATGTTTATGTTGCCCAGGTTGCAATGGGGGCAAACCAAAACCAGTATATAAAAGCAATTAGGGAAGCAGAGGCATATCCTGGTCCTTCATTAATTATTGCTTATGCCCCTTGTATTAACCATGGTCTTCGTTCTGGGATGTCTCATACAATGGAAGAAGAGAAATTTGCGGTTGAAGCAGGATACTGGCATTTGTACAGGTATAATCCATTATTAGAAAAAGAAGGGAAAAATCCGTTCCAACTTGACTCGAAGGAACCAGATTGGAATAAATACCAGGAATTCTTGAATAACGAAGTTCGATATACATCATTGAAGAAATCATTCCCAAAAGAAGCAGAAGTATTATTCGTGGAATCAGAAAAGAGTGCAAAATGGAGATACAATAGTTATCGACGCAGAACAGAAATGGATTTTTCTTAAAAAATAGTAAGATAGTAATTAAAAAAGGCGGATGTACCGCCTTTTTTTTGTATTATAAAAACTTATTTCTATTTTAATATCTTTAAGTTTTATTAGTTAAAAGTGGTGGGTAGAATTTTAGCAATAGATTTTGGAAAAAAAAGAGTTGGTTTGGCTGTTACAGATCCTTTGCAAATGATTGCAAATGGGTTAAAAACCGTTCAAACAAACGAAATTTATATATATTTGCAAAATTATTTTGTAAAGGAAGAGGTAGATACTATAGTAATTGGGTTCCCTAAAACATTAAATAACAAACCTTCGGAAGCTTCTAAATATATTGATCCATTTATAAAAAAAATTAAAAAACTATTTCCAGATAAAATTGTTACCTTAATGGATGAACGTTTTACATCTAAAATGGCTTTACAAACTATGATTGATGGTGGATTAAAAAAGAAACAAAGAAAAAATAAGGGACTTATTGATACGATTAGCGCCACAATAATTTTACAATCATATTTGGAATATAGAAAGAATAAGAGCGCCCAAAAATCAAAATAAAAAACAAACAGAAAAATTAATATGGTATATCCTATAGTTGTATATGGTTCACCAATACTTAAAAAGATTTCTAAAGAAATTAATAGGGACTTTAATGGACTGAATGAACTAATTAACGGTATGTTTGAAACCATGTACAAATCAGATGGAATAGGACTTGCTGCACCGCAAATAGGCAAATCTATCAGAATTTTTGTAATCGATACTTCTGAACTTGAGAATGATGACCCTTCATTAAAAAATTTCAAAAAAGTATTTATTAACCCAAAGATAATAAGTAGAGATGGTGAAATGCGTACCTATAATGAGGGTTGCCTT
>CAZWGG010000468.1:0-4787 GCA_964633305.1 uncultured Bacteroidales bacterium | reverse complement strand
ACTTTTCGAGTACTCGTATTGAAGCAATATTTTCAGTTGATACCCCAGCCTCAACTTTATGAAGTTTAAAATTCTCAAATCCAGATTTTATTAATGTTTTCGCTACCTCTGTTGCGTATCCATTGCCCCACTTTGCAGGTAAAAGCTTATAATAAATTTCACCTAATTTAAACTTATTTAATGATAAATTCATACCTGCAATGCCAATAAATTCGTTTGTATCCTTTAAAAGGATTTTCCATAAATATAGTTTTCGCTTTTCTGATTTTTGGTCATCAATCATTGGCCGAATTATTTCTTTGGTTTCCTCAATATTCTTTGGAATCCCAAGTGTATTATATTCATCTACTTCTTGAAACGAATGAAGCATATGGATATCTTCTGCATCATTCCAGGTAACCTCTTTTAATTTTAGTCTTTTTGATTCTAAATCCATGATATTTAAATTAGTCTATTAATATAAATGCATACCTATTAATTTCTGAAGGGTTTTCTGAAACAACATTAATTTCCATTCCTGCATTTCTGACTGTTTGATAGACATCAACGGCAAAAGCTTCCGGGCTTGGTCTTGAGTTCTTTTTGTTTTTGCAATCAATACGGTTTCCCGAACAGTCTTTACATAACCCACAACATGTTTGGTTTAATAGAAATGTTTTTTGATAGCCATGAAGGAATATTTGTCTTTCCGTCTCCAATAATTTATTGGTCATGTTTTTTGACCAGTCAGACGGATATTTCTTTTTATCAGCAAATTTGTTTAATCTAATAATTAAGCCACTTTTATATTCCTTGAAAAAGCTGTTGCAATCCTGCACGGAAGGAGTATTTGGAGGACAAGTCCCTAATCCGTAATCACTGCACCCAAAAGTACATTTTATCCTCACCCAATGTGCAACGATAATCGCTTCAGGATTAATCCATTCAAATTCAGAAAATCCTTGTTTTAATAAAATTGATTCTATTTTCTTTTTATCTATCATTCTGGTCCGGGTGTTTTTCAAATGGCATACAAATTGTCCAACAGTAAGAAATTGTTGTGTACTTCAAGACACTTTCTTATTAGTCCGTTAAGCCATTGATTAAATATTATTTCGTTCAAATTTAGCACAATCCGAGCAATATTTTTTACTGGCTGTGTGTTCCGGTTTTAATTTAACATCGTTATTTTATCATCTATACAAAATTCAACTCATTCACAGGTATTCCATTTATCACTCAACAATTCCCTATTTGTTGCTGGAATATAAATTTTGTATTTTTCACTCAGGATTTCGTTTTAAAACCAGTCGAGTTATTTATGAATTTATGTAATTCCCATGAATACAATAAATCTTTCTTAATTAATTTATTAATGTCAGAATCTTTATTACATGAACTGAATAAAAACGACAAAATAGAAAGGAATAAAATATTTGTTTTCATGATAAATTATACTTTTTAATCCTTAGATGTAAAATGGTGAACGATAGTTGCTTTAACAGTTCAGGCATATGGCTTGTTGCCGATTTTTTCATTTTTCAGAGTTGTGCAACAGCTACCCGTGTTAGCAAACGCCTATTATTTATCGTTATTTTCAACCTAATAGATAAAATTTTACTATTTGCCAGTCAGTTTGGCAAAATTTTCAGTGTATCGACTACCAATATTAGGAAAACGAGCAAGTAGAGTTTCTATATCATATAGGTCTGATGAAGTGAGGTTTATATCAACTGCACTAGCATTTTCTTCAAGATATTTTCTTTGTTTTGTGCCAGGAATAGGAATAATGTGGTTATCTTGAGCCAACACCCATGCAAGAGCAAGTTGTGCAGGGGTACATTTTTTATCCGAAGCTATATCACTAAGGGCTTTGGCTAGTTGCTGATTATTTTTCCAATGTTCACCTGAAAAACGGGGGAGTCCTTTTCTAAAATCATTTTCGCCTAGTTTATCTATATCAATTGTATTAGTAATTAATCCTCTCGAAAGCGGACTAAATGGGACAAAAGTAATACCCAACTTTTTACAAATTGGAAGTATTTCTTTTTCTACATCACGGGTAATCATTGAATACTCGCTTTGTAGAGCTGATATTGGATGAACTGCATGTGCTTTTTTTATGGATTCTACTGATGCTTCAGATAATCCTAAATAACGTACTTTGCCTTCTTTTACAAGATTGCTCATCGCACCTACCATTTCTTCCACGGGAACTTTAGTATCTATTCTGTGAGCATAATAAAGGTCAATAGTTTCAATTTTCAATCTACGCAAACTGGCTTCAATAGCAACTTTCATATAAGAAGGAGATGTGTTCAAATAAAACGGATTTTCCGGAATGGCTCTAAAACCAAACTTTGTAGCAATGAAAACTTTTTCCCGATTGGGAACCAAAACCTTGGAAATAAGTGTTTCGTTTTCACCATTACCATAAAAATCTGCAGTATCCCAAAAATTAATACCTAGATCAATTGCTTTCTGTAATGTTGCAATAGACTCTTTTTCGTCTCTTCCTGTATACGCATGACTCATACCCATACAGCCTAATCCAATTGCTGATAATCGTACTTCGGTGTTTCCAAAATTTCTATATTTCATAAATTTTATATTTTGTTTAGTTGAACAAAATTATAGATTTTAAATAATCATTTTGAAAATTAAGTGAGGTAATTTTTATATCGTATATATTTATCAAAGAAGTTTATTTATAAACGGTTACAGCCAACGTGTGTTGTGTGCTGGCTATTTTTGTTTAACATTAGGTGCTGGGCATTCTAATATTTCACATGCTTTATGAGTCGCGTTTTTAAAATTGTCAAAAATTAAATCCTCTGAAATCAGATTATTCAGTTGATATTTTCTTAATTCCTCTTTTACCTCTTGATTTACTCCTGATAAAAGAATAGTTATATTCTTGCCTATCAATATCTTAATAGTATCCTTTAAATTATGTAATCCTGTTTGGTCTATAAATGAAACATGGCGCATACGAATTATTAGTACCTTGCATTTTAATCCAATTTCCTCAATTGCTTCTGAATATCGTCTTGCGGATGCGAAAAATAAAGGACCACTAATTTCATATATTTTTAATCCTTGTGGAAAGGCCGAATAATCCTCAATTAAATCACTGTCAACTATGTCGTTAATCCTTTTATCACTAATGTCAGACATACGTTTCATAAATAGAACAGCAGATAATAAAACACCTATCTCTATTGCTAATGTTAAATCAAAAAATACTGTTATAAAAAAGGTGGACAATAGAATGAGGACATCAAAATATGACCCTTTCAGGATAGAAACAAATGACCGCCATTCGCTCATATTATATGCGACTACAATCAATATTCCCGCTAAGCATGACATTGGTATCAATTTTGCCCATTGTCCTAAAAATAGCATTATTAGAAGTAATGTAATAGCATGTACCATTCCTGAGATTGGTGTTCTGCCTCCGTTTTTAACATTTGTTGCCGTGCGGGCGATAGCTCCTGTTGCAGGAATTCCTCCAAAAAAAGGAGTTACAATATTTGCAATCCCTTGTGCAATTAATTCAGTATTTGACCGATGTTTGCCTCCTATCATTCCATCAGAAACTACTGCTGAAAGCAAAGATTCTATACCTCCTAACAAAGCAATTGTTATAGCTGGTGCAAAATAATTTTGTAAATCATTGAATTTAAAATGGGGAAAGGTAAATTCAAAACTGTTGGGAATTGTGCCGAAAAAAGTTTCGATTGTTGATACATTTAAATCAAATATTTTTACAACAAGTGTAATAAGTATAACCGCTAAGAAGGAGCCAGGTATCTTAGATATAATCTTCTTTGAAAATACAGTAATCAATATTGTAATTAATGTCAATGAAAGTGCTGTCCAATTTATATTGTCGATATTAGAAAAATAAACTAACCATTTTATGTAAAATTCAGATGGAACTTTTTCTATTGGTAGCCCAAGAGCATCCTTTATTTGAGTGGAGAATATTACCAAAGCAATACCGCTTGTAAATCCCACCACTAATGAATGAGGAAAGAATTTCAATAACGTACCTAACTTTAGCAACCCAAAAATAATGAGTAAAACTCCGGCTATAATAGTTGAAATTATTAAACCTTCAATGCCGAATTGTTCAATAATTCCGTAGACTATAACAATAAACGCACCTGTTGGCCCGGCAATCTGCACCCTGCTTCCGCCCAGCAAAGAGATTAAAAAACCTGCAACGATTGCGGTTATAAGCCCTTTCTCTGGAGATACTCCCGATGCAACCGAAAATACAATCGCCAATGGGAGTGCTACTATTCCAACGACAATCCCCGACAAAACATCACTTGTAAATTGTTTTTTATCTATCCCCGATTTTAGAATTGTGAAGAACTTCGGTTTAAAAATGCCATTCATATTTAATCATTATAAAAATAGTGCAAATGTAAATTTAAAATTATCATGTTATTCTCAGGCTGGATTTTTTTTGCTTTACACCTAAAGGTCTTGCAATATGAAATAGTTGGAGAGTGCGGGATTCGTTCCTATCCACCCTTACAGAAAGTTGGAGCGGGGTACCAACTTTGATAAACCACTTCGACCCCAATTTTTTATATTACACTTGGCGAGCAGTAGCATTGTATTACCAAATAAATGGAATTAATCTGTATTTAACTTTTTTCACATATTTCTTTTATCCTTCCAAATCATCTTTAAGAATTCTTTCTTCATTTCCCATCATTTTTATTCTTTTTTAGTATTTTAATTAGTCTTTGCAAGAAAACGCCAAATACTGCGTTATTCTTGCCTTGAAA
>CAZWGG010000467.1:0-4793 GCA_964633305.1 uncultured Bacteroidales bacterium | reverse complement strand
TACCTTAGTTATCTTTTTTTTTCTGGCAGTTTACATCAGGTAATATAAATAAAACCATTATACATGAAATTGCTAATACTAGAGTTCGAGTATTCATGATGTATTTTTTTACAATTAATTAAGAATTGATTATTTTATTTTTACTCCGTGTGATAGTCCCTTAGAAGTAGCGACCCATATCTCATCACCATTAAAATCAACCCCAATCACAAAATTATGTGCAATAGATGATGAATAATTTTCTTCTTTTATGTCATCCCCGGTACTGTAAATCACTTTACCACTTTTACTGTTATCATTTTTTTGATACGTAACCCAGTTCTCTCCATCGAAACTACTAAGGCCCCTGTCTGTGCAAAGAAAAACAAATGGACCGTTTGCTTTAAGAAAATTGATAAAATTGCTTGCCAGTCCGCTATCATGGTCAAAATATCCTTTCCAGCGTGTACCATCATAGCGGCTTAATCCAAAATAAGTTGCTGTCCAGAGAATACCATCAGCAAAAGATACACCGGTAGTAATATCATGTACTACTCCATCATCCGGGTACAGGTCAATTTCCATTTCTCCATCCGGATCAACATAATCTCTAAATTGATTTGTTTTTTTATCCAATTCAATTACACCACCACCCCATGCTGCAATAAACACTTTATCTTCACTGGCACAAACCCCATATGTCCAGGGCTCATGCATCGGGGCATTTTGCTCAGTAAAAATTTTCCATTCCCTTTTATACGTGTCATAACAACTGGCCCCACCACCAGTAGCAGACCAAACATCTTTTCCATCACAAACTATGGTATAAATAACGTCGTTTGCTAAACCACAATCGAATTGTGTAAATTTTGTAAATTTACCGGCAGAATAGCAGTTTACCCCTGCTAATGTACCAATCCAAACATCTCCGGTAAGTTCGCTTACATCAATGGAAAGTACACCGTTATGTGCAAGGCCGTTTTCAACTGTAAAAGTTTTCCATTTTCCATTTTCATAGAGGGCCAAGCCGGCGCTAGTTCCTGCCCAAACTTTTTCTCCATCAACACGGACACAATACACTTTATCTGCGGGCAAACCATTTTTTTTTGTGAATGTCTGCCATTTTCCATAAGTTGGGATAATCTTTTGACAAAAAGCAAAAGAAAATATGCCTTCAAAAATTACAGTAATTACTATGATTTTTATTAAATTTTTTTGAGTTGTATTTTTCATAATTTAATCAATGGTTAGGTGTTGTTGTGTTATATTTATTTCCAGTGTCTTCGATTTCAAGCTGTGAAGACCTCAATGATTTCAGATATTCAACCAGATCGTTTAAATCACTTTTCATCATATCATTTCCTACACCATGTTCGTCGTTGTCGTTAAATTTTGTCCATAGTTCTTCAAGTGTAGCAGCCCGTCCATCATGTAAATATGGCGCTGAAGCAAAAATGTTATTCAATTGTGGAGTGTCAAACAGCATGGTATCATCTGTCTCAGAGAGTGTACCCACATCTGCCATTTCTAAATTTGTATAATAGGGTGGCGGATGGCACGTTATACAACGATTTTTTACAGGAATTTCATTTCCAAAATTATCATGGGTACGTTCAAAAACAGCTTTTCCACGAAGTTGGGCATCTGTTAATTCCCCTTTGGGATTAAATAATAAATTAGGAATATCTTTATTCCCGGTTTTTATATAGCAAACAAGGGCATTTAAATCATCAGGGGGAAATGTTTCAGTTCTTGTTAAATATCTAGAAAAACGCATACCATCCTGTTTATGGATAGATTGATTTTTTCCGTTCCATTTAAATGGCGGGGTGTCTCCAACATCTCTTAAGGTTTGAACATTTGCCAGGTTTCTGCCAATTTGGGCCATGTTATAAACGAGTCCATCTTCATGGCCATCAGGATGGCATGTATAACATGAATACTGATTCTGAAAAGTACGGCCAGCGTTATTAAAAAGTCGCCGGCCATGACGGGACATGGTAATTTTGGAAGGGCCCCCAAGGTCAATATGATATTCGGTCTTCAAGCTATCTGTATTAATTACGGCAATTCGGTCCTCTAATCGTTCGGCTACATACAACCATTTACCGTTTGGTGATATACAAAGACCCTTAGGATTTGAACCTGTTGGTATTCTTTTTATAATATACCTTGTGCTAATCCCCAAATGATTTGAATAGTATTTTAACATTTCGGGGGATGCTTTTGCTATGAGATTTCTTACGGAATCTATATCAACTACAGAAATATAATTTACACCGGCATGTGACACAAATGCCTTTTTGCCGTCAGGAGAAATAACAATATCAAATGGATCGGGGTAATATGCATTTGGTTCATCAAGAAGTAATTGTATTAACCTTCCTCCTTCTTTTTGTTCAATAATTCCAATACCATGCGTCATCATCCATCCTCCTTCTACTTGTATTGAAGGAATGAGGTTCTTGGGACGTATTAATGTTGCAATTGCCAAATCACCGGAAGGTGTAAATGCAACATTTTCCATCATATAAGCCGATTCAAATATTTTTCTTTCAGTTACACGCTGGTTAGTAAGATCAGCCACGGTTAATTCAGTCATAGGAGGAGTTTCATAAGGCATAGGGAGGGTGCGTCTGCTGGTCACATACAATAAACTGTCATTTCGCGAGATTGTTGCGCCTACAGGATTGTTACCTGCCCGCAGTCTTTTTCGCTCCATTTTGGTTTCCAGGTCAATTACAGAAATATCAGAAGAAAATGAGTTAACAACAAAAAGAAATTTATCATCATTACTAATTGCCATTTCTGCCGGTCCATTTCCGGTTTTCAGGGTATCAGTTATTTTAAAAGAGGCAAGGTCAATTACTGAAACATTATCACTCCATTGATTACTAACAAACGCAATTGAACCGGCGTTATTCTGAACAACACTATGCGGTCTTTCCCCAACATTTATTGTATGGGTGACCTTGCGAGTGGGCACGTCAACTTCTAACAAGGCATTTCCTTCCTGGGCAACAACATAAAGTTTGTTTCCATTTTTTGATAATGTAATATTTAATGGAGAGATGTATTGTTCATTCAATAAATTATATATAAAGCCTTCCTTTTCTGCATATAAATGACAAGATGTACATTTTAAAGGATGGTCATCAACTGCAGTTATATAATTAACATGTTTTCTTGCCATTCGGCGGGCAGGAATAGATAACACTAGTAAAAACAAAATAATGCTTCCGGTTATTAAAAGTATTTTTTGATATTTCTTCATATATTATTCTGTTTCTATTTTTGTACTTTTTTCTTCTTCATGAACAGGCACCATTATCGGAGGCTTTTTGACTGCCATGGAAACTTTATTTTCCGGGACCAGATAGCGGTTTTCATGACAACCAATACAACCTCTCCGTTCACTTGGTCTCACCCAAATCCATGCTGAGGGCCCTTGTACTACTTTTCCTTCTTTATCTAAAGTTTGAAATCGGACGGGGGTATTGGCTATTACTTTCAGGTAGAACGAACCATCCTCCTCAACCTGAACTGTACCATAAGATTCATTTATGCCGAGTATTTGAATCCTGGATGCTTTTTTAGGTTTCATTTCTTTATTTTCAAAATTGATACCGGTTACATTGATATCCTGGCAAAAGAGCATTCCAACATCATTTTTCTCGTCAACTTCTGTTGGAAGGTCCCTGGGTGGGGTTCTTTTTATGACCTCTATGGCTTCAATTACATTATAATCTGGATTACTATATATAAGTTCGCCTAATGATTTTCTATCCGGATCAAATTTAAAAAGGGCAAATTTTTCCTTCTCTGTAGGACGATATGAGACAATACATTCCCTTTCAACTATTGGGAAAACCGAGTGAAAACTGCCGTTTATTGCAGATGTTAGATTAACACTAGTTTGCAATGGATTGTCTTGGTGAAGTACAAATACTGAACCTTTTGTATTGTCATTTGAATCAGATTCTACGTAGAATACTCTTCCATCTGGTGTTTCCCATGCCCGGCTCATCAATGTACTTCCTGCTTTTCCTTGATAAAATAGCTCTGCTTTTGTTCCGTCAGGACGCATAACTATTAGAAAAGGAGAGCCGGGGCTGGGAATTAATTGCCTGCTTATGGTTAATATTCGTCCGTCTTTTAATACGGTTGATGCAAAATCGGCATGCGGGTGGTAAGTGATTTGATGAATTCCTGTTCCATCCAGATTACCTGAGAACAATGCATGTTCCAGTTCATTCACATTATTTTGGGGCTGTTTACTAAAAACAAACTTGTTACCCGGCAAATAAGCAGGGTCAACACAATTTTTTTTGCACGTGGTTATTTGTCTGCTTTTCTGTTTTTTCAGGTCCATTTCCCATATTTGCCAGGTATCGCCCATGCTATGCTGTGCAGCAAAAAGTATTCTTTTTCCATCGTATGAAACCTCAGGTGACCGGGCAGAATAAAAATCTTTTGTAAGTATTTTAACTGGTTTGCCTGGATTATTTGGATTAATGATAACTAAATGTGATTGAGGAATGAAGTGCAAAAGAGATTGTTCTTCGATACCAGCATTAAAAAAATCCTTATCTACTTCGGTTGCAATAATCCAACCTTCAAATGTTTTATCTACACATGATAATGACAAAATACAAGACAGGCAGATGACTGTATTTTTTCTGAGAGATAAGAATATTTTATTGATATTCATAAATTCAATCGTTAGAAGGTTCCTCTACAATAAGAACTTGATTGGCTTCAACATTTTCCAGTGTTTGAACTATTCCGGACGGCCAAATAATTTCAATTTTTTC
>CAZWGG010000466.1:0-4804 GCA_964633305.1 uncultured Bacteroidales bacterium | reverse complement strand
TTTACTTGGCAGAATAGTTGATGCTGATTCTGTTTTTATTAATGGCACTTTTGTAGGAACTACCAGCTACCAATACCCCCCAAGAAGATATACCCTTCCGGCAAACTTATTAAAAGAAGGAGAAAATACTATAGTAGTAAGGGTAATAAGTAATATAAACAAGGGTGGATTTATAAATGATAAACCATATATGCTAATTGCCGGTGAACATAAAATTGATTTGAAAGGTGACTGGCAATACCGGTTAGGTGTAAAAATGGAACCTTTGAAAAGTCAGACTTTTATCCAGTGGAAACCCACTGGCTTATACAATGCCATGTTATCCCCCCTGTTAAAGTATTCTATAAAGGGTGTTGTATGGTACCAGGGAGAATCTAATGTTAATCGTCCAAAAGAATATGTTTCGTTGTTGCCTGCTCTTATAAATAACTGGAGAGAAAAATGGGACCGCGGCAATTTCCCGTTTATTTTGGTACAACTTCCAAATTACATGAAACCCAAGAAGCAACCTTCGGAAAGCAATTGGGCACTTGTCAGGGAAGCACAATTAAAAGCACTATCCGTACCAAACACTGGCCTGGCTGTTACTATTGACTTAGGCGAATGGAATGACATTCATCCGTTAAATAAAAAAGATGTTGGATACAGGTTAGCCCTTGCGGCGCGAAAAGTGGCCTATAATGATAATAAAGTTGTTTATTCGGGGCCTATTTTTGATACAATGAGTATTAAGGACAATAAAATAATTCTTTCCTTTTCAAACATAGGAAGTGGACTAGAAGCAAAAGGAGGTGGAGAATTAAAGTATTTCTCAATTGCCGGTACTGATGAAAAATTTGTCTGGGCAAAGGCTAAAATCGAAAACAACAAGGTAATAGCTTGGAATGATAATATAAAAAATCCGGTTGCCATTAGATACGCATGGGCTGATAACCCCGAAGGTGCCAATTTATATAATAAAGAAGGACTTCCTGCATCGCCTTTTAGAACAGATAACTGGGACAACTGACACGAATGGACCATACCACATAAACTATTTGGAATGCTTGTTGCTGCAAGTTAAAAGCGTTTATATATAAACATGTATCAGATTCTTATCTTACAGATAAAATCTTATAAGAAGTTTTTATTTATTTAAAGGCCTTCTTGACCAAAACATGGCAATACCTAAACCGGCCAATATATGCCAAATTCCCCACCATGCTGCAATAAAAGCCATACCACCTATTGCCAGTTCAACAGGAAATATCTTTGGATTAAACAACAAAACTAAAGCTAAACCCGAATTTTGAATACCGGTTTCTATGGAAACCGATCTCCTGTCATACTTTGAAAGCCGCATGACGGAAGCAAAAATAAACCCGGTAAACAACGCCAATGCATTATGTATAAATACAAGTATAAAAATATACTTGATATGTACCATAAAGTATTCAAAATTATTTGAAAAAGCCATTATGACAATAACTATAAATAAAAGAATAGATAAACGTTTTACAGTCTTTACTATCTTATGGGTAGTTCCAGGATATTTATGGTTAAACCACATACCTGCTGCTATTGGCACACCCAAAAGAATAAATACAGTTTGAAACATCTGCCAAATATCAATTTCAAGGGGCCTTAACAAAGCAGAGGAATCAACTTTACTTATAAAATTAGTATATGCCCTACCCCACAGTGAAAAATTTAAGGGTGTTAGTATAATAGCCGAAATCGTTGCAATTGCTGTAAGGCTTACCGAAAGGGCAATATTGCCCTTTGCCAGGGAAGTTATGAAATTTGATATATTCCCTCCCGGACATGAAGCAACAAGTATCATACCCATTGCTATTGTTGGGGTAATATATCGCCTGAAAAAAACCAAGAGAAAGACTGTTACCAATGGAAGTAATAAAAACTGGGATAAAAAACCTATAATAGTAGCTTTTGGTTTTGATATCAGATCTTTAAAATGAGACAGTTTGATCTCCAGTGCCACCCCAAACATAATAAAAGCCAGTGCCAGGATTAATATAAATAATCCTTGTGGTGAAAAATTCAAACGTATATTGTCAAGTAGTTTTAATGACTCAATCATCTTTGAAAATTAATCTGTTTTATGTTTTTTTGCGTAATTATTTTTTGCCTAAAATATAAAATTTAATTATTTATTAGGATAAATAAATTATAATTCAATGGTCTAATGGAACTTATCATGAACGTTTCATTAAAAATTAATTATTTACAATTAACATTTATACTATTATACTATGAGCACGATAAATAACCATTTTGTACTTAGCGATTTAGAAACATTAAAAGACAATGTTTTTAAAATAATTGACAAAGACTGGATGCTGATTACAGCAGGAAATCCCGATCATTTCAATATGATGACCGCAAGCTGGGGCACTCTCGGTATTTTATGGCATAAGCCCATTGCTATATGTTTTATAAGACCACAGAGGTATACATTCCGGTTTACAGAAAAGTCAAGCTATTATACATTAAGCTTTTTTGAAGAAAAGCATAGGGGAATTCTGCAAGCATGCGGCAGTAAATCGGGAAAAAACACTGATAAAATAAAAGAAACAGGATTGGTACCATTAGCTACCGGCCTGGGGAATATTGGTTATGAGCAGGCAAGAATGATACTCGAATGCAAAAAATTATATGCTGATAATTTAAAGGAAGAAAATTTTATCATTCCTGATATTGCCGTACAGCATTATAAAAATAAGGATTTCCACCGGTTTTATATTGGAGAAGTAGTGAATTGCTTTATAAAAGAATAAAAGGAACAGTTGTCTTATTGATTACACTTTATTAACACATATCAGAAAGAAAATTTATGATATCAAACAATTGGATTATACTGTTGTTTGTTAATTATGGGACAAAACAACAAGAAAGTAATTATATTTGATGGCTCTTGTACCTTATGTTCATCAGCTATTTCTTTTATTCAAAAAAGAGATAAGGAAAAGAGATTTTTATTTATACCCTGCCAGTCGAAAAAAGCAGGAGAATTTTTGGAAAATAAAAAATATGGTATTCCGTTAAATAAATCAGTTTTTTTATTTACTAAAAATAACATGTTTAATAAGTCAACAGCAATAATTTATATTCTAAATGATTTGGGAAGTATTTGGAAAATCTCCATCTGCTTACTTATAATCCCAAAAAAAATCAGGGACAGTATTTATGATATCATTGCAAAAAAACGCCACATTTGGTTTGGAAAAAGAAATAGTTGTGTATTAACAGGTAGTTAACCATACGTATTCTTCATGAAATCTCTTTATTACAAATACCACAATAAAAATATTGTTACAAAATCCCTTCATATCACTGCTTGCATCATATTAGCGGCAAGCACACTTCTTATTCATGCCCAGGGTCAAGAAGAAGCACCCAAGATTGATACCATACAAAAAGTTGATACTGTAAAAATTTGGAATTTTAGTGGTCTTGCCAGTATTAATTTTTCACAAACATCATTCTCAAAAAACTGGCAGGCAGGCGGGGAAAGTTCAATTGCCGGACTGGGGATTCTTGACTTTTCGGCTAACTACAACAAAAATAAATCATCTTGGGAATCGGGAATTGACATGAAATATGGGTTAACAAAGCAAAATGGCGATAATAGCCGAAAAACAGATGATATTTTTGAATTTGCATCTAAATACGGGTATAAAGCATCAAAAAAGTGGTTTTACAGCGCCTTGTTTAATTTCAAAACTCAAATGGACAAAGGTGTACATGATGTAAACCGGGATTCTGTTATTTCACGTTTCCTGTCACCGGCCTATATCACTGTTTCCATTGGTATGGATTATAAACCCGGTAAAGCCTTTTCACTTGTGCTTGCCCCCCTAACCGGAAAAATTACACTGGTTAATGATAATGAAATATCCGCATTAGGCAGGTTTGGCGTAAAACCAGGAAAAAAAGCAAGGTATGAGTTCGGTGGGATAGCCAAGGCTGTTATGAAAAAAGAGATCATGAAAAATGTGACGCTAAACTCAAAGCTTTCCCTGTTTTCAAATTATTCAGATAACCCCCAGGTTGATATGGATTGGGAAATACTTGTAAACATGAAGGTCAACCAATTTTTATCAACCAATTTAATAGCACAACTAATTTATGATAAAGACCAGGTTGATAAAATTCAATTTAAAGAAGTTATTGGAGTAGGAATAACATATAAATTAGCCGGAAGATCATAACATAACTATTTTTCTTTCCTGGTAAATTCCGCTTAAAATAAATTTTAACAGGTATTATATATGTTTTTTACACATATAAAAAAATCAATTATTAAGGATTTTAACAAACTTTCTATGCATGGCGATTAAAACCTATAAAAATAGCGCCTCTTAAGGCGCTATCCTATATAACTTAAAAAATCCTGAAAAATAAAATGTAAAATTAGGTCCAAAACGTATATAACAATTGCAAGTATAGTTTATTTACCTTATACATACTAGTGTTTTTTGGTGAATATGTCAATTATTTTTACTAAATGATGATTTTAATAGGGAAGCCACATTTTAAAGTTAATCGAAATAAAAATTAGCTTGTTTTAAGTTCAATCTGATAATCAATAATTTTATATTTTTACCACGATTTTTGTACCTAGTGTCAAATTATACGAAAAGTAGGTTAAATGGACCCCTCACAATCTTTTGTTCAATTTCTTGAGTCGTGTATAACCCCGGTAGCCCTTATTTCAGGCGTGGGTTTAATACTTTTGTCGTTAAACAGCAGGTTAGGAAGGACTATTGACCGGTCAAGAATACTGGTTAGTGATCTTGAGGGA
>CAZWGG010000465.1:0-4818 GCA_964633305.1 uncultured Bacteroidales bacterium | reverse complement strand
AGTTATTGGTCATTAAAAAAATATTAAAGAATTCAGGATTTGATAATATCATTATTAAAAAATTAAAAAGACAAGTATATCTTCTGATTATTATTTTAAAAAAACGAATGAATATCTGGGTAAAATAGGTTTGTTTATGACTAAGGTAATTGAATATTTCCCAATTTATTTTTATCCAAATTTTTATGGTTATGCTAAAAAAATGACGATATTATATCAAATATTTAAATGACATATGAACAATAACCGTGGACAAAATTCTGGTGTTTGGGATGAGTGGTGGAACAAACAAACACCGGAATCTGAAATACGAAAATGGGATTATTACGGGTTGAGACCCTGGATATTAAAATATGTGCCACGATATGGAAAAGTAATAGAAGCAGGGTGTGGTTTGGGCAGATGGGATTTTTATCTTTCAAGATTAGGTATTGACATTGATGGAGTGGATTTTTCCAAACCTACAATTGAATATTTAAATGCATGGAAAAAAGATAATAATTTTGATTTGAAATTCATCAAAGGAGATGTTAAAAGTCTACCATATGCAGATAATTCTCTTAGTGGGTATTTATCATTTGGCGTTGTTGAACATTTTATTGAAGGTCCTGAGAAACCAATTGAAGAAGCTTTCAGGGTATTAAGACCGGGAGGCATCGCAATTATCACTACTCCTTCCGTTTCATGGATAATTCCAATAATTAGATTAAAATCAAAGTTAAAAAGGTTTGTAAATAAATTAGTTGGAAGAAAAGTGATAAAGCCTGAATTTTTTCAATATGAATATAGACCTAAAAAACTAAAAAATTTTGTAAATCAATCCGGTTTATATGTAACACAGTACAGTGGTGCCGATTTATTATTTTCATTTAATCAGGCGAGGAATTTTAATGGTAAGAATATAAAGAAAGGTAAATTTGCCTATTGGTTTTCAGACAAATTCGAGAATACATCTATAAGAAATTTCGGTGCTCAATCTGTAACAATATCAGTAAAAATTGATAATGAGATGCATTGTTTTTTTTGCGGAAAGAAAACAGCAGGAAAAGAGTCGCTGGATAAATATACTGTGCCTGTATGTAAGTCATGTCATAATAATGAGTTAGTACTTTTTTATACAAAAGGGAAGAAACCAGGTTATCATTTACCTTACGAAATTGAACCGGCATTAATTTCTCCAAAAGATGAAATATGTGATTTTTGCGGGAATAATTATAATACCGATAAAATTTTTGAATATTATGGATTTGCAAAAAAAGTTTGTCCTTTATGTTTGAAAAAGATTGATGTAAATATTGAACTCTCAAATAAATATTTAAACCCGGTTTGGCGAAAAAGAAATTAAAAACATCTAATATTTTTCAGATTAATTATGATTGAAAAAAAATTGCCGGCAGTTATTTTTGGGCTATCTGAAACTGGGTTAGCAATCGGGAGAAGCCTGGGTAAGTTAAAAATTAAAGTATATGGTATAAGTTATGCAAAAGAAATTGG
The DNA here is from genome assembly GCA_964633305.1 of uncultured Bacteroidales bacterium. Taxonomy (GTDB): domain Bacteria; phylum Bacteroidota; class Bacteroidia; order Bacteroidales; family UBA10428; genus CAZWGG01. The sequence continues at coordinate 3,324 of CAZWGG010000465.1, read as the reverse complement.
TTATTATTCGAAGTACATTAAAGGGTATGTATTCTCCCATCCAAGAAAATGTGAGGCAAAGTTTAAGGATGAATTGAAAAAATTTTGTGAAAAACTTCAGGAAAAATCAGTATTATTTATTGCTTCAGATGAATATTTAGCATTTTATCAGAACAATAGCTCTTTTGTTCATAATTATTTTCATTCAACATTACCAGATGCAGAATTGGTAAAATTAATTCAGGACAAATATAGTCAGCACAATATGGCAGTGAACTGTGGCATTGATGTCCCAAAGACCGTTTTTGTTGAAAAAATAGATAGAGTGAACGATTTTGTTCGGAACTTTAATTATCCTGTTTTTATAAAAGCAAGAGATGTAAATATTTGGCGTAAAAAAATCAGTAGTCATAAAAAAGGTTTTGTAATAAATACAAAACAAGATTTAATTATAAAATTAAGTGAATGTAGTGAAAAACAAGTACCCGTGATTGTACAAGAAATTGTGAAAAGCCCTGATAATGAGAATTATAAAGTTTGTGTGTTTATATCTCCTTCCGGAAAACTGAAATTATTATTTACTATAAGAAAAATTCACCAACGGCCTATTCATTTTGGTATCGGTACTTGTATGATGAGTTATAAAAATGAATACTTAAATAAAATTGGAGAAAAATTATTTACTTCAATTAATTATACAGGTGTCGGTAGTGCTGAATTTAAATTTGATAAAAGAGATGGGAAACTGAAATTGATAGAAATCAATTCTAGGTATTGGCAACAAAATGCTCTTGCCGACTTTTGTGGAATGAATTTTCCTTTAACTGATTATCTTGAAGCTACGGGGCAAAATCCATTATCTATTACTGATTTTGAGGAAGGATTAAAATATCTGAATTTTTACTCTGATTATTTATCATATAAAGATTATAAAAAAAATGGAGAAATTACATTTCGTAAATGGGTAAAAGATGTAAGTGGAAGAAAAGTAATCTCTTTCTTATATAAAGATGATTTTTCTGTATTGATTCATTACTTAAAGAAAATATTATTAAAAAGACTTTCTGCCATAAAAAAGAGACGAAAAAATGAAAAGAAAAATTCTAATACAAACTAATCAATATTTTTCTAAAGAATCTTGGAATGATTGTTTAAAAAAGAACTTCCCAACTTTTTGGTCAGAAGTAGAACTTTTTTTTATTAAAAATACTCAGCAGTTAAAGGAATATATGTCTGAAATAAAGTATTGTTTTTTATTTAAACTTCCAGAAATAGAGCTAATAAAATATTTAGATTTATTATATCTAGGCATAAGTGATATTGATTATTTTGATATTTATGAGATACCAAATAATGTTAAAATTTATTCTTCAAAAGGTATGGCAACCAATATTATTGCAGAATATACTTTTTTATTGGCTTTATCACTTATAAGAAAATTTCCTGTTTCAATTGCACATCAATTAAAAAAACAATGGAATCAGTCGCCTTTCTTTAAAGAAAAGATATCATCCATACAAGATTATAAAATAGGTGTGTTAGGCCTTGGCAATAATGGCAAAGCTATTGCAAATGTATTTAAGAATAATGGTTGCTGGGTTGCTGGTTATTCCAAGAAAAAACCAGAAAATAAAGATTTGAATGCTTGGTACTCTCAACCTCGATTAGATGAAATTTTAAAAACTTGTGATATTATCATTGTTGCATTACCTTTACGAAGTGAAACACGTCATATAATTAGTTATAAACAGTTAGATTTATTGGGTAAAGATTCGTATTTAATTAATATTGGCAGGGGAGAAGTTCTTGATGAAGAAGCTGTTTTTAAGGCACTGAGAACTAATACTATCAAAGGAGCTGCTCTAGATGTTTTCATAAAAGAACCTCTTAATAAAAAATCCAAGCTATGGACATTACCAAATATTATTATTACCCCACATATCGCTGGAAATATTCACTTATTTGTTGAAGATATTCAAAAAGACTTCTTTAGCAAGATACAACAGTATGCTTAAACAAAAATTTATTGTTGAGTTTGGTTCAAGTATTATTCTCCGATTCTTAGGGATAATCTCAGGAATTTTTGTTGCACGTTTTGCAGGACCCGAAGTGCTTGGAACTGTTGCTTATGGAACAGCCTATGTAGCTATTTTCGGATTTATAACAGGGATATTTGGTTCAGGACATATCAAATTAATATCAGAAGGAAAAGAAATAAGTAAATGCATAGCAACATTTACTAGAATCCAACTTATATGTATTTTCATTTTTTTATTTGTTGTTTTAGGATGGTTCATAATTCAAAAATTTATTTTGCACTATAATTTTGAAAGTAAAATCCATGAATATGTAATTATTATTTCAATATTCGCTATTGTTGTTACCAAATTAGTTGATTTTAATAATACATCGTTCACTGGACAGCTAAAGCAGGCAAAATCAAACTTTCCTCATTTATTAAGTAACATATTATTTCAGCTTGGAAAGATAGTCGTAGTTATACTTGGGTTTAAAGCTATTGGTATAGTATCGTGGAATCTAATAACTGCAGTGGTAATATTACCTTTATCAATTAGGCTATTTAAAACTTTGCCATATGGTAAATATGACAAGGACATTGCAAAGGTATATTTTGGTTATGCTATCCCATCGTTTCTTTTAGTTGCAGTTAATAGTATAATTGGTTTTTCAGATAAACTTATATTACAACATTTTTCCAATTCTGAAGAACTGGGATATTATTCGGCAGCATATTCTCTCAGTGGGATAAATTTAATAATTGGAGGTACTATTGGCACTATTTTTTTCCCATTGTTCTCATCACTGATTAAAAAAAATAATTGGGATGAGGTAAATGCTAAAATTCATAAATTCCAAGTAATTGTTACAACTTTTCTTTTCCCAATTATGTGTTTGCTGACTTTGGTTTCGGAACCATTGCTAACAACAATTCTAGGAGCAAAATATATTAAAAGTGTAATGCCTTTTAATATATTATTGATTGCTTCCTATATTTCGGTTATTGGAATGCCATATGGAAATATTATAACTGGTATGGGACGATTTTACTTAAGGGTCTGGTTAAGACTCGCCAAGTTTATAATCTATATTGTTACAATAATTCACTTAATTTCACCCAAATTTCTTAATTTGGGAGCAAATGGAGCAGCCTTAACAATATTAGTCGTGAATATATTTCAAAATTTACTTCAACTTCTTATTTCAAGAAAAATTGGAGTTGTAAAAATTGATTATTTAAATTACTTAAGATATTTACTTATTATAGGAATATCTCTTATTCCTTATCTGCTTCTGATGGTTGGCATGTATTACAGTCTTGAAATA
>CAZWGG010000464.1:0-4819 GCA_964633305.1 uncultured Bacteroidales bacterium | reverse complement strand
TCAGATAAAAGAATTGAAAACAATATTAAACAAATTCAGGGGCGACAGGAATATTTTTTCAAAACTACTTGAACTGCAAAATAAAATAGATATTGAAAAATTGAATGCAGAATTATGTATTGGAAACCCTGAAGCCGAAAACACCATTATTATGGTTACTAATCCCAATTGCAATCCTTGTGCAAAAGCTCATAAAGAAATAAAGAAGCTTGTATCAAACAAACCGGATAAATTTAATGTTGTCTATCGGTTTACAAGCAATATGCCGGTTTTACAACACGTGGTGAATTATTTATTAACAAAGGAAAACGAAAAGGCACTGGAAATTCTTGATAACTGGTTTGAATTTAAAGATATAAAGAAAGTAATTGTGAATCCTGATTTAAATGGAAACTCGGACCAAATTTCAGAGATATTAAATAAGCATGTTTCCTGGTGCAACCAATCAAAAATCACTCATACCCCAACCATTCTTTTAAATGGCAGAGAAATACCGGAATATTACAGAATTAATGATTTAAAATATCTTGTCAGTTGAAACAATGATGATAATTAGTGTCAGTGCAAAAACTCGTTATTTTTTTGAAGTGGTTGTGCGAAAGCTTCAAGTGCAAGGCTTGCGATGGCCGAAAACTGGGAGTTTACCAATCGTAAATGACCAGTTTTCGGACAAGCATAACGCAGCAATTGGAGTTTTCGCACAGCCACTAAAATTCAATTAATAACTACTAAAACGCAAAACATTGGGAGCATTTCCTTTCTATAAACAACTAGACCAAATGGATTGTGGTCCTTCCTGTCTTCGAATGATTTCAAGTTATTATGGTATGGATTATTCACTTGAAAATCTTCGGGAAAAATCACATATATCACATGAAGGTATCAGCATGCTGGGTATTAGTGATGCAGCCGAGTCTATTGGTATGAGGACAAAGGGGGTACATCTTTCCGTTGACCAATTAAGGCATGAAGTTCCCTTTCCATGTATAGTACATTGGAGAAACCGGCACTTTGTGGTGGTATATAAGGTTAAAAAAATCAAGAAATTTAATCAAACAGAATACTTTTATTATATAGCTGATCCGGCGAACGGATTACTAAAATATTCGGAAAAAGAATTTATTAATGGGTATTATGCAACAAAGTATAATGGGGAAATTGCAGGTCATAGCTTATTACTGGAACCTACCCCGGAATTTTACAAAAAGGATGGAACAACCATTAATCGTTCAAAGTTTACTTTTATATTTTCCTATATAAAACCATACAAAAAACTTATTGTACAGTTACTATTGGGGATGCTTACGGGAAGTATTTTAAGCCTTCTTTTTCCGTTTTTAACACAGGCAGTAGTCGATTTGGGAATTAAAAACCACGATTTAGGTTTTGTTGTATTAATACTAATTTCACAACTTGTTATTTTCATAAGCCAAACATTTGTAAGTCTTGTGCGAAGCTGGATTCTTTTGCATTTAAGTACCCGAATTAATATATCCCTTATTTCCGACTTTTTACTTAAACTTATGAAATTGCCTATTAGTTTTTTTAATTCAAAAATGATAGGTGATATTATGCAACGAATTCAGGATCATAAAAGAATTGAATCATTTTTAACAAATTCATCGCTAAATATTGTTTTCTCATTCATAAATCTTATCATATTCGGTATTGTACTTATTATTTATAGTGTTCCTATTTTTCTCATATTTCTTGTTGGTAATGTAATATATGTGTCATACATCTTTATATTTCTTAAAAAACGCCGGATTCTTGATTATAAACGATTTGACAAGTTGTCTGCCAACCAAAGCAACCTGTTTCAGCTGGTATCGGGCATGCAGGAAATAAAACTCAATAATATAGAAAAATATAAACGCTGGGAATGGGAACGTATTCAAGCAGCATTGTTTAAAGTCAGCATAAAGGGACTTAAACTTGATCAGTTTCAATTAACGGGTTCAAACTTTATAACTCAGGTTAATAATATTTTAATATCATTTGTTGCTGCCAAAGGGGTAATTGATGGTAACATGACACTTGGAATGATGATGTCTGTACAATACATTATTGGCCAGTTAAATAGTCCAATTAATGAAATGATCCAATTTATCAGGACCATTCAAGATGCAAAAATCAGCCTTGAACGAATGGGTGAAATACATGAAAGAGAAGATGAAGAAAGACCTGGAGATAATAAATTCAAGTCACTTCCCATTAACCATAGTATTACATTAAAAAATGTTACTTTTCAATATGAAGGGCCACGTTCGCCAAAAGTTTTAAACAATATAAACCTTCATATACCTGAAAATAAAGTAACAGCTATTGTTGGTATGAGTGGAAGCGGTAAAACAACGCTTATAAAATTATTACTTGGTTTTTACGAACCTGTTATGGGTGAAATACTTATTGGTAACACTAAATTAAAAAATATGAGTAATAAGCTATGGAGAGAAAATTGTGGAGTAGTAATGCAAGATGGATTTATTTTTTCTGATACAATGGCAAACAACATTGCTCTGGATAAGGATTTACTGGATAAAGATAAACTAATAAATGCTGCTCAACTAGCTAATATAAAAGACGATATTGAATCATTTCCTCTTAAGTACAATACCAAAATTGGCCAGGAAGGACAGGCTATTAGTGGAGGTCAGAAACAACGCATGTTAATTGCACGTGCAGTATATAAAGATCCTGAATATCTGTTTTTCGATGAAGCTACTAATTCATTGGATGCTAAAAATGAAGAAATAATTGTAAATAATTTAGAGAAATTTTTCAGGGGAAAAACTGTTGTTGTAGTAGCGCATCGTTTAAGTACAGTAAAAAATGCCGATCAGATTGTTGTTTTGGAAAAGGGAAAAATTATTGAAAAAGGTACCCATAGGGAACTTGTTAATACAAAAGGTGCCTATTATACATTAGTAAAAAATCAACTGGAACTGGGAGGATAGAAATGAATAATAGACAAAAAATGAATGAAACATCAGATTTTGAATTACAAAGTAAAGAAATGCAGGAGATTATAGGCCGTGTACCTCCCTGGATTGTAAGATCAGGTATTACCTTGGCGTTTTTAGTAGTGATACTGCTTCTTGCAGGAAGCTGGATTTTTAGATATCCGGATACCATACCAGCTTCCATTATTATTAAAAATAACCATTCCCAAAGTCTGTCAAAATCAAAAAATAAAAATTTATCATATTCCTTTGATAAGGAACAATTAAATGGAGAATTATATATTTCATCCCGTTATATCAGCAGGATTAATATCGGACAAAAGGTCATAATTGAATTGGATAAATATTCGTATGAAGATTATGGAAAGATAACAGGAATAATAGACTCTGTTTCTGACTTACCAAATAAAAATTTGTATTTGGCTTTGGTAGGTTTTCCAAACGGTTTAATAACAAACTATAATAAAAAAATTTCTATAAATGATGCATTAAAAGGTTCAGCGGAAATTGTTACTGAAGATATAAGGTTTTTACAAAGAATAATGAAACCATTAACAAGAATATTAGCCAATAATACAGAATGATATAAAAATATATATATTGAAAATAACCAAACAAACATACTTTTATTATTACACATCATTGCTTACAAGGAGTTGTAATAACCATTCAATAACCGAAACAAACCGATGAATGTAATTTTTACAGTAATACACCTGCCATAAACCAGAATGGCCAATTCCCCCTTAACAAAGCAGGGCTGTTAACTTCTAACTAATATGAAACCTCTACAAGGTATAGCGCTTTGACAACAAATTAATCCTACAATAATGCAATCGTTATGCGATAATTTAACTTCGTAGAAGTTTCATTTCATACCCTTGGATAATCAGTATCAGCACGAAAAGTCATGTATTTTTTAAGTGGTTGTGAGAAAGCTTCAAGTGCAAGGCTTGCGATGGCTGAAAACTGGGAGTTTACCGGGTGTAAATTACCAGTTTTCGTGAAGCGGCTATATTTTGGTTAAATCGCATATCTTCTATGATTACAGGGATGATAATCTCTTTCATATTCATGTTTTCTTTCTTTTTGGAATTATATAAGCTTTAAATTTATGCTTTGATAATCATTACAATTATGACAAAACTTGGATTATTTCTAGCTAAGAAATCAGTAAGCAAAGCAGAGGTAGCACGTAAAACAGGAATTAGTAAATCAAGAATAAGTGAATTGACATTAAATAATTCAACTAAACTAAGAGCAGATGAACTTTATCTTATTGCATTATCAATAGATGTCAATCCTTCAGAATTATTGGAATTTATTTGTGGGGATTTAAAATTAAAAAATGAATAATACTTTTTATACTTATTAAAAGTAGAAGTAATAACTTAGCACGAGTTACACTGCGTTAAATGCGCGCTATTAGAAGCTATTGGGGTTGCTGGTCTCAAATAAAAAATAAACTAACATATCCAATTTTTACTGTTTTTCAATCATATTTAAAAACGAAGGCAAAACAATTAATAAAACGGGCAGGGCAATTAATAAACCTCCTATAACAGCTATGGCCAATGATTGGTGCATTTGCGCACCACTACCTAATCCGAGGGCAAGCGGAAGTAAAGCTACTATTGCGCATAAGGCAGTCATAAGCTTGGGGCGTAATCGTATAGAGATTGAGTAAACAATTGCTTCTTGCACATTTTCACCTTTTTTACGTTCCTGAATATATTGTAAATAAGTAAAAATAGCTGCTTCGCCTACTATACCTATTATCATTATTATTCCAATGTAACTACCTACATTTAAAGGTATTTGTAAAAAGTACAAAAGGAGGGCACTACCTGCCGGTG
>CAZWGG010000463.1:0-4821 GCA_964633305.1 uncultured Bacteroidales bacterium | reverse complement strand
GTGCTTATAATCACTTCAATGACTAAAAGACTGTATTTCAAGCCATTTATTCAAATTTTAGGAAGCTAAAATTAGTATTGAGACAGCACCAGTAAGAATAACGCGGATAAAAATCAATTTGTTACGGAAATGATATTTGCATTTACCTGCCTTATTTTATTTAACTGAAGATGAATAGCCATTGCCACGGGCCCAACGAGAAACAGGGCATAAAAAGGTGCATAAATAAACTGGTATAATCGTAACACAAATTCAACAAATGCAATCATGAAAGCTACAAATATCTGTCCCTTTTTGTTTTTTATAGTTGTGGCAGGATCTGTTATCATGAAGAATATAAATAGCTGGTACATAGGGCCTGTAAGCGGCGAAAGTTCGGTAAAGAAAGAGTCGCCTGTAATCATGCTTCTCAGGAAAGAAAATACGATGAAACTAACCACATAAGTAATTGTAATATTAAATCGTTTGGCCTTCCACACTATAAGAAATCCCAATGTCCATATTACAAGCATTGGCCATATATTATTTCCCCACTGAATACTCAGACCGGCGACACTTGCCGGCGCAAAAAACAGCATCCACGAAATTCCGAAGTTTGAAGGATTCCATATATGTCTGTTCCTGAAACGAAGTACATATTTTGACATGATAGAAATGATGGCAGTGAAGGCAAAAGGCCAAAGCAAAGTGGAACGAATGAGAATGCTAACACTAATACCGGTAATATAAGCGCTTGATACATTCTTCCATTTTCCTGTAAGTAATTTTGAAAGGACCAGTTCATTGAGTATACTACAGCCAATAGCAAGAAAAATAGCTTTATAGCTTTCAAGTATGCCGTAAGAAAAATGTCCTAATAGTAAAATTAGACTAATAAATACAGGAGGGACATACCTAAAATTGATAAGTGGTTTAGCGTATTCTTTTATTCTTATATGTCGTGACATCAGTAGCCTATTCATTGCTATTCTTCTTTTATTGTATGCAACTGCCCGGCTTCAGGATTTTCAATAACCTGTTTTTCCCCGTTCGGCCATATAATAACCGCTTTGTCAACCTTTGATGTTTTTCCCAACCCAAATTGTACCCTGCGTTGGTTCTGGGAACTAAAACCAATTCCTCCAGTTACCACCTGCGCTTGAATATGAGAATCCCAATACAATTCAACGACAGCATTAATTGCACTTTTATTGCTTTTGGTACCTTCCAATTTAAAAGCAATCCATTGATTTTCCTGTTTAACATGATTTTTATATACTAATACTCTATTATTCTGATTGGCGACAATTATATCCTGTACTCCCCTGTTCCAAAGATCGGTAAAAGCCACGGCCCGGCTGTCATAGGATTGGTCATTAATTACAAATTCGGCTACGTCGAAAAAATGGCCCGAACCTTCATTAATCCATATTTTATTTTGCTGGTATCCAGACTGGCTCCTGCCTTTCATGGCCGGCCAGTTTTTTGCGTCGGAAATAATGGTTGAGTTACCTCCTGTGACCTTTGAATAATCATACCAGTAATTAGTGCCTTTTAATCCTGATATAAAACCATTTGCAACATACAAGTCAATGTAACCGTCGTTGTTTAAATCACCGAATTGGGCAGCATAGCACCAACCACCCGATTCAATTCCTTTTTTTCTTGCAACGTTCTTATAAAAAATTTTATCATTTTCCATAACCGGTATCCAAAAATTATTTCCTTGTAACAGGATGCCCTCTTCGGTAATATTCGAGATGTAAATACCAAATTTTCCTTTGTTGTAAGTATCGCCAAAAGAAACATTCATACCGCTTTTCGGGGAAAAGCCAATTGAAGTATTGTCACTTTCAATAAATTTTTCTCCTTTTTCATTAAAATAGAATTCATCTATGCCATAATCATTGGCAATGATTAATTCGGGGTAACTATCATAGTTAACATCAACCGCCCCGGCTGCTAATGTCCACCTTGTTGAGGATAAACCAACCTTTGAAGTTACATCAATGAAAGATCCGTTCCCAACATTTTCAAACAAGTAGTTCCTGCCACCATTTCGTGCATATTCAAAACTCTCAGTTAAAATTTCTGTTTTTTTAAGGTGCCACAGATCAATATCCTCAGGGAAATATCCGCCAATAAACAGGTCCAGGTATCCGTCTAGGTTATAATCAAACCATATTGCCGTATTAGAATTTGTCCAGGTTGGTAAACCGCTTTTTTCCGTTACATTGATAAAACATGTTCCGTGTTCATTTTTAAATAGTAGAGGGCATCCCCATTTATACACAAACAGGTCTTCGTAACCGTCATTATTATAATCGCCCCATACTGCTCCCATAGACACTCCTGTTCCTTCAACATTTATTTCGCCAATCCCAACTTGATTTGCGACATCAATAAATCCGCCATTTTTTTGATTATGATAAAGTGAGTTTTTACTTCCATACCTACTGTTTGTAACATAAAAATCATTCCATCCGTCATTATCAAAATCGCTTACAGCAACAGAAGCTCCCATAGAGGCTATCTGAGGAAGTATATGGTTAAGTTTTGGATCAAGAACAGGTGATTGGTGCATAAATGTAATTCCCGACTTTTTTGATACTTCTTCCAGGTAAAAACCAAATTGTTTCAAGGAAGATTCAGCCAATATCTTTTTTGTCGCTGCTGCCGATTTACTTGAAATATATGAGATAAGCACAGGTAATACAAGAAGACTGATAAACGTAATTAAAACAGATGTTTTACTAACTGTCTGTATCTTCTTTTTATTCATGATAAATAAAATGGAGTAACACTAAAAAGCAATGATAACTTTTCCTTTTTAAGTATATTACGATTTATTGGTTTAGTTGCTGTGTTTTTTTTTCTTCATTCGCCAGATGACAAACCTTCGTAAAAAGAGGGGAGGATATTTATAGCCTATTCTGGCCATTCTTTTACCCATAGCTACATAATCCTCTTTTTTAGCAGGGAGATTTGTCCCTAATCCATCAACATAACGGTTATACATACAAAATGCAGCTGCAATTAATACTGTATCATGAATATCTTCATCGGAAGCGCCTTCTTTTTTAGCAGAGGTTATATATTCCATAGTAACATCGCGTCCGCTTTTTTGTACTTGTTTTGCAATTTTTAGCAAAGCTTTCATCTTTCCGGATATTGGGGCTTTATCGATATTTGACCTGAAAAAGCCTATAGTATTACCATTATCATTTAAGTGGGCATTGGCAGAAGCGCTGTGCGATTCATAACAAAACTCACAATTGTTTAAATTAGAAACATAAGATGCAATTAATTCCCGTTCGCCCGGACTAAGTTGAGAAGGCCCAAGCAATAAGGTATGTGCCAAATTAGATAGAGCCTTTCCTGTTGAACCTTTGTAAAATAACAACTCAACAATTCCTGGTTGAGAGATACCTGTTTTTATGTATGTCATAACAATTGTGTTTTAGGGTTTAAATTAAAATAATAGTAGATCATATTGGGTGGAATTTTACTATTTGCACTAATCAATAATATTTGTATTTTTTTGTTATGCTTCATTTTACTATGGAAGAAATATATTTGTGTTAATTCTCTCTTTTCTTATTTTTCTTCCAAAAATGCTGAGATTTTATAGGTGTGTAAACAACTATATTTTATTATTTGTTCAAATTCTTTTTAAATTTTTCTGTATAAAAAACATTTATCTTAATTAAATACAGATGGTTTTTATTGGGCTTCATATTTTTATAATTTTCATATAACATGAGAAATATCAAGGAATTAAATGATATTTGTCCTTTTTTGCAAAATTAAACCGTGTTAATTTTCATTTGTAAAATAGTGTAGAAGTAATTATGATATTTTTTGAGCTATGATAAACAGGATGATAGTGTCGGTATTACCCTATTTTCCAAAATGGTTTGTAGAGATATTTTCAAAAAGGTACATTGCAGGAGTAGACCTTGAAGATGCTATAAATGTATCAAGCAATTTGAATAATGAAGGAATGGAAGTAAGCCTCGATCTTTTAGGTGAATTTCAAACCCGCAAGGAAAAACTTGAATTTTACAAAGCCGAATATTTGAAAACTATTGAAAGTTCATATAAAGCAAGTTTAGAAACAACTTTTTCACTTAAGCCTACCATGTTTGGGCTTTTAATCGATAAAAAAATATGCTATGAACATTTACGGGACATTTTGTCGAGAGCATCTAAGTACAACTACATGATACGTATTGATATGGAAGATTCAACATGTACTGATCTTGAAATAGAGCTCTTTAAAAAACTTCATAGTGAATTTCCCCAACATATAGGATTGGTTTTCCAGGCTTATCTTCACAGAACACTTGATGATTTAAAGAACCTAAGGAGCTATGATAAAAATAACTCTAAAATAAATATCAGGTTATGTAAAGGAATTTATGTCGAGTCAGAAAAAATAGCTTATAAAACTAAAAAAGAGATAAACAAGCATTTTATTGAGAATCTTGAATATCTATTTAATAATAATTTTTATGCAGCTATTGCTACTCACGATAAGATATTAATTAGTGCTGCTTATGAAATGATTAAGAAGTACAACATATCAAAGAATAATTATGAATTTCAGATGCTCTATGGAGTTACGCCAGACCTGCGAAAGTCAATCATAGAAGCAGGTCATAAAATGCGTGTATATGTGCCATTTGGTAAAGACTGGTTTAATTATTCAACAAGGAGGTTAAAGGAAAATCCTCAACTTATAAATCATATTGTAAAATCTTTTTTTATTAAAAGTTGAAATATTTAATGATTAATTCATTAACTGATCTTTTTGGTACGTAATGAATTTGGTTTTCATCT
>CAZWGG010000462.1:0-4827 GCA_964633305.1 uncultured Bacteroidales bacterium | reverse complement strand
TTTTTATAGGGGGTTGAAAGAACTAAACAAATGGGCAGATAATATTGCTAAAAGAGCCGGCTCATCATTGAATATTACTGAAAAAGACGGAATCCCTGAAATAAAAAATCCAAGAAATAAGGAAAGGCTTGTGGCTTTTTTGCGCGATGAAAAGCAAGTTGAAAGTGTAGCTTTACTATTCATGGTTAACAATTATTACAAAAAAGATATTTCTATTTCTTTAAATACTATGGATAACCATGATGTTGAGTTTGCTATTTTGAGTTATAAATACCCGGCTGTTATTGCTCATAATATTCTTCACTTATTTGGAGCCTCTGACCTTTATAAAACACACTTCCGACGGAACGAAAAAAAAGTAGTCCTGGCAAAACAATTCTTCCCCAATGATATCATGCAAGACCCTTATGCAAAAAACATTTATGATTTGGAAATAGGTGATCTTACCAGGTATTTGATAGGTTGGGATACAAAGCTTGATCCCAAGTATTATTCACTTCTTACAGATAAAATTGTAAACTTTTAGTCGTGTTGTAATTAAAAATAACCCTAACTGTTTTAAAATGACTAAAAAAGTTCTTAAATTTAAATAATATTCTATAATGTATAGGGGATTGTATGAAGTTGGCAAATTTTGAAAATAAAAAAAAAGTGTTAATTTTACTTCAACATAAGTAAGCAATCCCAATAATAACCAATTAATAAATCATTTATCCATGCAAAGCAGATATATTTCGATGAGCCTAATTGAAACCCTCTCAATTTTCTGCCTTTTTGCTTTATTTTTTCAATGTTCATCAAATAAATCAAAAAAAGATACTGAGGTGAAAATTGAAGATTTTCTTACTGATGATGAGATTTTTGATGATATTGATAAAGCCAAGAAGATTTTTTACTCGCTTCCTTCACCGCTTGAAACAGCTATGATTATTAAATCTGCAGGAGCTGAATACAATGAACAGCTACTGAATGTGCTAGGCAATACCGAAAAATATACTACCAACAAAAGTATGGCCCTAAATTTAGGAATTTATACTACCGACTTGAGTTTTGCAAGTTTGAATGATCAAACACAAACTTCGGTAAAGTATATGGAAGCTGCAAGAAAAATGGCCAAAGGCCTTGATATTTCAGATGCAATTGATGATCAAACTATTAGACGGTTGGAGGATAACCTTGACAATAGTGATGTAATTATGGATATAATTTCCGAAACATTTTTGAACTCAAGCTCGTATCTCAAGGAAAATGACAGACCCGCTGTTGCTGCGATTGTACTTGTTGGTGGTTGGATTGAAGGTTTGTTTATAGCAACACAGTTGGTTGGTGATAAACAAATAGAGGGTAACAAGTTGGTTAACAGAATTGCCGAACAAAAATTATCTTTTAAAATTGTTCAAAGAATGCTTGCTGATAATCAAAAAAATGAAGCTGGTGAGGAAAATGAGGATATTGCGAGATTAATGATTGAAATGGCAGATTTAAAAAATGTATTTGATAAAATAAAAGTTGAAACATCTGAAATTAAGGTTGAACCAAGTAAAGAATCGTCAGTAGCCACATTGCGCTCTCAAACAAAAATTACTATTACCCAAGAAGTGTTTAATGAATTACGGAACACCGTTAATAATTTAAGAACTAACTTTGTACAATAAACAAAAATGTTATGAAAAGGTTACTACATTTGCTTTCTACCATTATTCTTATTGCTTCTATTAATACATCACTCCATGCACAATGTAAAGGATTTGCAAAAAAAATATGTAAACTCGAATTGATTCCATATATTCATGATGGTAACTATCACGCGGCAATTCTCACAGAAGGAGAGGAGGCAGAGCTTTACAAAACATTTTATTCAGGCCAGAAATACAGAATTGCAGTTTGTGGAACAGATGTATTGAGTGTTATTGAATTTCAGGTGATAGACGCATACAAAAACGTACTTTACGATAACCGTAAAGATGGTAATTCAAGAATATGGGATTTCGAACTTGAATCGAGCCAACAGTTAAAAATAGCAGTGAAAGTACCTGAAAATGATGGCGATTCGGAATATCCTCAAAGCGGATGTGTCGCAATTATGTTTGGATTTAAAGAAAAATAAATATACACTTTTTTAAAAGTCAAAAACCTGTGTTAATAAATACAGGTTTTTTTGTTCCCAAATAGGCTTTGCACGTTAGTTGGATAACTGGGACAAAATTTACGCAATATGTTTTTTGGTTTGTTTTTCATGTTTTGAAGGCCTTCCTTTTCTTGGTAGACAAGTATAAACTTCTTTTTCGGTAAGGTATTTACGGTTTTCGTTAGTTCCATAAATATTATCAATTCCTAATTGATGAAGCTCCCCAAAGTGTTGCTTGTGTTTTATGACACAACCTTTAAGGCTCTTAGCTTCATTAAATGGGTCGAATGATAATTTATCGATAATGTTAATCCCATCAACCTGGAAAATATGTAGCCTGGCACCAAACTCAACACGTTTGTTCTCTTTACCGCGTAGGATAGGCCGAAGATATGGTCTGAAAAATGATATGATCCGATCTTGTACATATTTACCCGGATTTTCATGCATATATTTTTGCTGAGAGTAAATGCTCTTTACAGTTTTTAATTTACCTATAGTGATTTATCAACATTATACTGACAACCAGTGAATTAATTATTCTTTGGCAGACCCCAAATAAAACTAGGTTGGAAAGAATTAACCCATCTATACCTCAACTATATTAAGTTTAGCTTTCAAAAATTTTCCCGTATATGATGCGTTGCAATTAATTATTCCCTCAGGAATTCCTTCATATACAATATATCCTCCCTTCTCACCACCTTCTGGCCCAAGGTCTATTAACCAATCAGCCGATTTTATTACTTCAATATTAGGTACGATTATAAGTATTGAATGTCCCTTTTTTATCAATGCTTCAAAAGCTTCAAGTAACTTTTTAATATCATGGAAATGTAGGCCAGTAGTAGGCTCATCAAAAATAAATAAAGTCGGTGTATAGCTATTTTCAATTCCAAGAAATGAAGCTAACTTTACACGTTGGCTTTCTCCCCCGCTCAGCGTTGATGAAGATTGTCCAAGTTTTATATAACCGAGTCCAACCTCTGCCAAAGGTTTTAGTTTTTTTATTATTGCTTTTTCTGTTGATTTATTTTGTTGGCTAAAGAATTCAAGAGCCTCACTTACTGTACATTCCAAAATATCAAAAATATTTTTTCCTTCATATTTTACATCAAGAATTTCTTCTTTAAACCTTTTTCCTTTGCAACTTTCGCATACTAAATGAATATCTGCCATAAATTGCATTTCAACCTTTATCTCTCCTTCTCCCTGGCATTCCTCACATCGTCCACCATCAATATTAAATGAAAAATGTGAAGGTTTATAGCCATTCAGTTTGGATAGTGGCAGATAAGAAAATAATTTACTTATTACATCAAAGGCTTTAAAAAATGGAACAGGAATGGACCTCTATGATCTTCCTATAGGATTTTGATCAACAAATTCAACATTTGCAAGCATCTTTGTATCTCCCTTAATCATAGTAAAATCACCTGTTTTCTCTCCATAACTACCGTATATTTTCTTTAAAGACGGGAAAATAATATTCCTCACTAAAGAAGACTTGCCCGATCCACTCACACCTGATATCACTGTCATGACATTAAGCGGAATTTTAACATCAATATTTTTTAAATTGTTTTCACGCGCCCCGGTAAACTCAATGTAATTATTCCATTTTCTTCGATGATCAGGCAGACAAATCTTTTCTTTTCCGGTTACGTATCTTGCCGTGAGGTTATCATCATCTTGTATAAATTTGTTATAATCACCCTGAAACATGACCTCACCCCCTAACCTCCCTGCTTTTGGGCCTATATCAATTATCTCATCAGCATGTTTAATAACCTCTTCTTCATGTTCAACCACCATAACCGTATTTCCCTTTTTTTGCAAATGGCGGAGTATATCCACCAATAAGTTAGTATCCCTCGGGTGCAGTCCTATACTCGGTTCATCTAAAATATATAATGAACCAACCAGGCTACTTCCAAGTATAGTGGCAAGGTTTATGCGTTGCGATTCACCCCCCGAGAGTGTGGAAGATAACCTATTGAGGGTAAGATAACCTAACCCTACGTTTACCATGTACTCCAATCGGCTTTTAATTTCAGTCAGAATCCTACCAGCAACGGATTTTTCGTATTCATTTAATGTAAGCCCTGTAAAAAATTCCATTAGTTCATTAACTGATAGAAGAACAAGTTCCTGAACTGGTTTACTATTGATTTTTACATACGAAGCTTCTTTTTTTAACCGTGTACCTTTACACTCGGGGCAAGTAGTTTTTCCCCTGTAACGAGCCAACATTACCCTGTACTGAATCTTATATTTCTTTGTTTCAAGATAAGCAAAAAAAGCATTTAACCCTTTAAAATACCTGTTACCTGTCCAAAGTAATTGCTTTTGTTCGTTTGAAAGTTCGTAATAGGGCTTGTGGATAGGAAAATTAAATTTATCGGCATTAAAGATCAGTCTTTCTTTCCATTCCCCCATTTTTTCGCCCCTCCAGCAAACAACAGCACCTTCATGCCCATTAAGTTATGGCGCTGCATCGCCTCTCTGACGCGGTCCGTGATTATGCCTAAGTCCTCGGCTATGACCGGCGGCTGCGGGAAATTATCAAGCCTGGACTGAGCGAATACGCCATTTACGGTGAAGTAAAGAAAATCATTTATGGCGAAGGCTGCGAATATTCCTTCGATCTGCTCGATGCAGCTGGCTCCGGCATGAACATGGCTTTTTACCCGACCGAG
>CAZWGG010000461.1:0-4828 GCA_964633305.1 uncultured Bacteroidales bacterium | reverse complement strand
TTGTTATAGTTGAAATCTTTTTTGAATTCTTCTTTAAATTCATCTATTTTTATCATTAACGACAGAATATTTTCTGTTTTTTGCATAGGGTTATTCGTTTTTAGTTTTCGATAACCCTATGTTACTTTTTTATTGCTAATATTTAAATTAAAGTTTTCCACAAAATGGGATTGCACCCACGGGCATATAAGAGTATCTATAAGCGAAACGGGACATTAAACCTGTTTGCTGCACTGAATGTTGCAACAGGCTCTATTAAAACAAAATCTACAAAATACAAGACGCGGGAAGATTTTATTGAATATATGGACGAAGTGGTTAAGGAATATCAAGAAGATCAAGAGATACATGTTATACTTGACAATTATTCAACTCATAAAAGAAATGAAAAATGGTTGTCCCAGCACCCAAACGTACATTTTCATTTTACCCCAACATCTGCAAGTTGGTTAAACCAAGTGGAAATATGGTTTGGAATTTTTTCAAGAAAATCATTGGTAGGGGCAAGTTTTAGGAGTACTGAAGAACTTAAGGAACAAATCGAGGCTTATGTAACTAACTATAATAAAGAATGTAGGCCTTTTAAATGGCGAAAAAGAGAAGTCAAAAGCTCACAACTCAAAAATAATATAGAAAATTTACGCAATTAAACACTAGTGTCATGTCAACTATCAAAAGTCGGATAAAGTCGTTTTAATTTTATTCTCGCATCCTCGGTTTTGAATTGGCAATTTATTTTTGCTTTATTACTATTTCTAATCGTTACCCAAGCTTTTACTTCACTTTTTAATTTATCTATCGTTTCTATTCTTCTATTTAAACATTGCCCCATTAAAACGTTCAGTTCAATTTCTGCCATGTTCAACCAGCTTCCGTGTTTTGGTGTATATATAAAATTAAACCTATCCCAGATTTGCTTAGCTTTTTCTGGTTTATACTTTTCGTATAATGAACCTGGTTTATGTGTTCCTAAATTATCCATTACAAGGATTATTTTTTCTGCATCTTTATAAATATCAGCAATCTCATTAATATATTCAGCCCAATCAATTTTCGTTTTTGTTGTAGTTACTTTCATACACCTTTTTCCGGTTAATGGCTCATTTGCCATGAATATATTACAGACCCGTTCCTTTCATATTCATAATCATATTTTTCCATACTGCCTGGTTTTGCTTTTATTGGGATTCTCGTCTCTTTTATTAATTGTTTTGGAGACTCATCCATACAAACCACCGGATATCTTGAATTATATGGTAATTTATATACCTCTAAAACCTTTTCCATATTCGCCACAAAATCACCGTTTTGTAACGGAGGTATTACCCATCCTTTTTTCTTCCACGGCTTTAATTCGTTTTTTTAAAATGCGGCGGACAGTTTCATGCGATATACTATCAATATACTCTAGCTCAACAACTTTGTCCGCAAGCATTCTCAAAGACCATTGTGCAAAACCTTTTGGGGGTTCGTTGCAACTCAATGCTATCAAGTGCGCTTCAAAATCGCCATCAGTCTTTTTCTTATATAACCGGCTTCCTTTATGTCCTTCCAGCGCAACTTCCAGGCCCTCTTCGACAAACCGTTTTTTAATACGGTCTATTTTTTTCATGCTTATTTGCAAAACTTTTGATATCTCCTCGTTTTTTGACCTGTTTTCTTGATATTTACCTACATCACAGTTTAACAAGATTAACGCATTTAATACTTTTTGGGATTTATGTGAGCCTTTTGCGGTAATAACCCGCAATTCATCTCTTTCATCTTTAGTTAATGTTACTTTGTATTTTTTCATGGCAGTTTTTGCCAAATATACAAATATTATACGACATTACAAAGTTGACATGACACTAGCACAAATTTAAATGTATTTGCTTCAACTGTTTTAATAAGGTTTTATTTGTGATTTTATAAACTAGTAGTTCGTTCATAAATTAACATATCAATTTAGGTTAATTTCAGCCATTTTATATCTCCATCTAAAAATTACTGGTTCTTGATTAATTTCATTAATCCCCTTATAAATTCTATCTTTCAATTCTTCCCTGGATTCCACCCTGATGCCTTTTAGAAAAGTTCTGGCCATTTTACCAAATAAGGTCTCTACCAAATTTAGCCATGATCCATGTGTGGGCGTGTGGACATAATCAAACCGGTTTGGCTTTGTTTTGAGGTAGCCCATTGTTTCCTTTGAAATATGGGATGGATGAATGCCCACAATAATCCGTATTGTTTGATCAGCCGGATAATAATTATCAATTTCTTTGAGCAGTTCAATAAATTCCTTGCTTCTATGTCGTTTATGGACTTGTGCAATTACATGCCCGTCATGCAAGTCAAGTGCAGCTAAAATGGAAAGTGTTCCAAGTCGTTTATACTCATAATCCCTTGACCATACCGGGCTTTTTTCTTTTTTTGGTGGCAAGTCCGGGGCAATGTTCTTTATTGCCTGGACACCTGGTTTTTCATCGACAGATACTGTAATTGTGTCGGTTTCTTTACCTTGTTCATTTTGCAAATTAACCTCTTTATAAACGATCAGGACATCTTCCATTTTTTTGTCAAAATCCGGGTCGCGTTTCTCTAAGTGGTAGTTCATTTTGTGAGGCTGGATATGATGTGATTTTAATATTCGGTAAACAGTAGCTTTTACCGCTTTTGACAAGCAGTCATAATCAGATTGCTCAGCGTGCTTTCTAACGTGTGAGGATAAGGAGGAATAGCTCCACATTTCTGCAGCATAACCATGGTCTTTTGGCTTTGTACATGCCAGGTTTATTACCCAAAGCTTAGCTTCATCTGTTATAACAGGATTCTTTGGTCGATAGTATTTATCTTTCAAACCAATTTTTATACCTCCTGCCAAGGCCTTGTCTATGCATTTGTATATACTTGGTCTTGACACACCAACTTGACGTTCAATTTCTGAAATACTCACATCTTGATGGTAGAACAATATTATTTTTGAACATTGAACCTCTTGTTTTGGAAGGGTTCGTGAATTGCTTTTCTGTTGCAATATGTCAATTTCTTCATTTGACAATTTCAATTTCGGTCTTTGTGTTGTTAATCCCATATATTTACAATTTAAAGTTTTGTAAATATTTTATTGAAACTTTTTACTAGTACTATTATAACTATGTTTTATTATCAAATCAGCTAATAATCCTAGTGTGAAAATTAAAAATGTAAACATGGGAAAGAAAACTGATGATTGTGTTAAATTTTGAAAAATAAAAACATCCTTAATTAAAAATCCTAATGAAATCAATGTAAAAAAAATAATGAACGGAGTAAAAAACTTAAACGGATTAAAATATAATGCTACTTTTAAAAGCAATTTAAAAAACCCTAATGTATCTTTCCATGGATGTATTTTTGATTTTCCTTCCCTCTTATAATAATCAATAGGAATAAAATCAACCTCATAATCCCTGCATAGCATTCCTATTGTAATAGTTGTTGTAAAAGAGAACCCATTAGGATATAGGTGAAAAAACTCACATGCCTGCTTTTTCTTAAAAATCCTGAAACCTGAATTAATATCTGGTATTTTTGAATTTGTTATGTAGTTAGCAAGTTTAATAATAAAAAACTTAGGTATTTTTTTGAAAAAAGGATAATGGACATTATCTCCTATGCGTGCTCCAATTGCCATATCTAAACCATTTTCAATAAAATGTTGAAAAATGGTGGGTATTTTTTCATTAGGGTATGTCCCGTCTGCATCTGTTATACATATATTAGAATATGTTGCATGTCTTAATCCTGTTTTCAATGATGCCCCGTATCCTTTATTTGTTTTGTGGTTTATTACTTTTATTCCTTGAATTTCTGATAAGATATTCCCTGTATCATCTGTTGACCCATCATTAATACAAATAACTTCCCAATTCAGTTCAATATTTAATAAGCTGTCCTTAATCTTTGAAATTGTTTTTTCTATACTAAGTTGTTCATTAAAAACAGGGATTAAGATTGTTAATTCATTTTTTATTATTATTGAATCTTTGTCTTGTACAACCACAATTAGAAAAATATTTAGTTAATATTTGTTAATATGTTAATTTGCAGCTTGCTGTAATTTATCAACTACTACCTCTAAATCAGTATATGTTAAATTTAGATGAAGAGGAAGAGATAAAAGGTTTTCTGATAATTTTTTCGTAGTAATAAGTGTGTCATTCGTATAATTATACATACGATATTCTGTATTACTTTGATAATGGACTCCTGGATAAATCTGATTATCATTAAGATATTGCAATACTTTATCCCTGTTTTCAACTATAATCTGGAATAAATGTCTTGATGAATAACAATCTGGAGCAACCGGAACAATTTTAATTTTATCATTATCATGTAATAATTTACTATACAAATCAGCTAACTCATTTCTGTACGCATTATCCTTATCAAGATATTTAAGTTGTACCAATCCTATAGATGCAATTATAGAATTTCCGTGATATTTAAATCCTACATTAGGTACATCATAATACCATTTATAACTTCCTTCACTCTTGTTGAATCTCTGGTAAGTGTCTTTTGAAATTCCTAGCCAACTGAGTTGTCTTGCCAATTTATCCAGTTCTTCATCATTAAAACAAATCATGCCTGAATCGGCAGTGGGCAGGTTTTTCACTGCCTGGAAGCTAAAAACAGCAACATCTGCTTCATGGCCAACATGTTTACCTTTCCATTTTGTGCCTGCCATGTGCGCTGCATCAAGTATTAGCTTAAGATTATTCTCTTTACATATATCAATAATTTCCTGGTATTTCCCAGTATTTCCTCCCATACCGACATACATTACCGCACGTGTTTT
>CAZWGG010000460.1:0-4840 GCA_964633305.1 uncultured Bacteroidales bacterium | reverse complement strand
TTGACGTTTTCTTATCAAAGACTTTAAAAAATAGGAGTTTTCTGGCAGGCACTAGCTAGAAGTAATTATTTGCAGTTTTTGTTATGTGCTAATATAAACTGTTCTAATGCCATTGCCATTGAAGGCGCTTCTGGCATAGGAGCCTGTAAGTCAAGCCTAAGTCCTGCTTCCTTTACTGCTTGTGCAGTTTGTGTGCCAAATGAAGCAATTTTAATATCATTTTGCTTGAATTCAGGAAAATTTTTAAGCAAAGACCGAATTCCGGAAGGGCTGAAAAAAACCAGTACATCATAGTTTACAGCCGATAAATCCGACAAATCGCTACTAATTGTTTTATAAAGAACAGCTATGGTGTGCTTAATGCCATTTATAATCAACAGCTCAGGAATTTCTTTCTTGTGTTGATCCGATAAGGGAACAAAAAACTTTTCATCTTTGTGTTTATTGATAATATCGATAAGATCGATAAATTTACCACACCCAAAGAATATCTTTCTTTTTCTATAAATGATGTATTTTTGCAAATAGTAAGCGATTGACTCGGAAATGCAGAAGTATTTCATCGAATCAGGAACCATTACCCGGACTTCTCCACATATTCTGAAAAAATTATCAATTGCTGTTTTACTTGTAAAAATAACAGCTGTATGTGACAGAATATCAACTTTCTGCAACCTGAATTCCTTACAAGTAATTCCTTCAACCTGTATAAAGGGTCTGAAATCGATTCTCACATTAGTTTTTTGGGCTAATTCATAGTAAGGAGACTTTTCAGATTCAGGTCTAGGTTGGGAGACAAGAATATTTTTTATCTTCATGCCTGAAATTTTATCTAATAACTTACTTTATATAAATGATTTAAGATATTTTATCCCAGCTAAAATGGGTAAAATTTCAAGTGTACAAAGGTACAAAATCGTATAGAAAATAAAAACATCATTTCGAATAATTATTTGAAAACTTCTTATAATCTTTATTAACAAGGTTATGGCAATAATAATAAATCCGGAATAAATAAAAATAGTAGCCATGGCTGGAGAAGAATAAAAGGCAGAAAATGATATGGGTAATAAAATTATCCCCAGACTTTTATTGACTACATATACATTATGGAGATACTCGTTTATTATATTAATTTTATAAAAAATTATCCCGGTTAATTTATGAATAATTACTTTACCCAGTGAAAAAACAATAATTATATTCAATAATATAAAAAAAAGTTCGAGGTTATTGAAATTCATTGGTTTTAAATCAAAGAATCTAGCTACTTTAAAAGAAAACAATCCTAAAGCAACCATATATAAAAGGTTTAGAATAAAAGAAACTCTCTTTACAAGAACATTTTTTTCATTATATAACTTAATTGAAGACCGGTAACTAATCACAGCATTAAATAGATGAGAAAAATATTTTTTGTAAAATATTTGTATCCAAATAATGGATAGAACAATTAAAATATACGCCCAAAATATTCCGTCTGATCTGTTATTAACGTTTTCTTTAAACTTAATTTGCTTTAAAGGAATTTTTTCAATGGTATGATATTTTTCTCTCGTAAGTATATTTCTGTTTAAAGATGAATCCGTGTCAATTTTGTATAGCAATTTATTAAAATCTTCGGGTCTGCGCCACCCTAATTCATACTTCTTTTGCTTTACTGTATCGGGTTCTTTTATTAAATTTTTTATGTGTGTAATTTGTTGTTTAACGTTCAAATTAACAGTATCATTTTTTTTCAATACCCCTGATCTCGTTATTCTGGCTGTTTTTTTATTTATATTAATAGTTTCAGACTTCACAGGGATCAACTCGGGTTCACTAATCTTTGGCACTTCAACAGGAGTACTATCGGGTTGTGAATGGTTAACCGATATTGTATCTTGACTGGCAGTTGATGTTGTAAAGCTTATAAAATGTCTGCCCATTTAAAAAAGTTTTTACAAAATTAATTGTTAATCAAATAACACTATACCATTTCTTGTATATGTTTTAAACAAATGTGTACTTTAAAATTCTAATTTAGTTGAATTTTGGATTATTTTTATGCCTATTCCTATCTCTGGTTATCTTTTTTTGTAAATTTCGTTCAAATTCTTCTGTTAAATCAATGCCTGTTTGATTTGCAATACAAATTAGCACAAATAATACATCAGATAATTCATCCCCTAAATTCTTCTTTTTATCCGATTCTTTCATTGATTGTTCTCCATACTGCCTGGCAATAATACTCGCTACTTCACCCACTTCTTCAGTAAGAATTGCCATATTGGTAAGTTCATTAAAATATCTAACTCCAAATTCTTTAATCCATTGATTTACAATTTCCTGAGCTTCTTTAAGGGTCATTATTCTTTAATTTTAGTATCGATAATAATAGTTACAGGTCCATCGTTTACTAAGGAAATTTTCATAAACTCCCCAAATTCCCCTGTTTTAACTTCTTTCCCCAATTCATTGCTGAGTTGTTCAACAAATTTGATATAAACAGGGGCAGAAATATCGGGTTTAGCCGCTTTAATAAATGATGGCCGGTTCCCTTTTTTTGTACTTGCATGCAGGGTAAACTGACTTATTACCATAACTTGTCCGTCCACATCGAGTACCGAAAGATTCATTAGTCCATCTTGATCATTAAATATCCGAAGTCTTGAAATTTTTCCTGCCAACCATTCAATATCTTTACTAGTATCTTCTTCCTCAATGCCTAAGAATATTAATAATCCTTTTTCAATTTTCGACTTTTCTCTTTCGTTGATAGAAACCGAAGCATGTATTACACGTTGAATTACGGCCCGCATGGTTCGAAATTGAACTTTTAGCGAAAATAAGAAAATAATTTAAAGATGTATATATTGTTTAATTTGTTGAAAAATATAACATAAAGCATGTATAAATTACTTTTGATCCTTTAATATGATTAAAAATAGCAATAAACAATTAACAAATCTTAAGATTTATTCGTTACATAAATTGCTAATTGAATTAACTTTGCTCTTGTTTAAAAAAAATGATTATGAAAATAAAACCATCGAGAAAAAAAATAGGAATAGTTTTGATTGGAGTAGTTATGGTTAGCATAACACTAGGATTTATCTCCATTAACAATAAAGATTTTAAAATTGCAAAAAACCTTGATATTTTCTATACGCTCTTTAGAGAGCTTAACCTTTATTATGTTGATGACATAGATCCTGAAAAGTTAATAAATTCAAGTATCGAAGGTATGTTAAAATCTCTTGATCCGTACACTACTTTTATACCTGAGTCAGAAATGGAAAACTTCAATTTTATGACAACAGGTGAATATGGAGGTATAGGGGCTTTAATTCGAAAAGGAGGAAAATGTACTATTATTTCAGAGCCATACAAAGGATTTCCTGCGTACAAAGCAGGACTTAAAGCAGGAGATACTATTATAAGTATAGATGGAGTATCGACATTAAACAAAAGAATTAGTGATGTTAGTGAAATGCTTAAAGGTTCACCTAATACATCCTTACAAATAAAAATAAAACGTTATGGGGAAAGTAATATATTAGAAAAAACTCTTAAACGGGAAAAAATTTCTATAAAAAATGTTCCATATTACGGAATGATAGATGACGAAACAGGCTACATCAAATTATCAAACTTTACAAAAGGCGCAGGTGATGAAGTGAAAGCTGCATTTAAAAAACTGGAAAAACAAAATGTTAAATCTGTAATTTTAGATCTTCGAGGAAATACTGGAGGATTACTTATTGAATCGGTAAATGTTGCTAATATTTTCATAGGTAAAGGAAAAGAAATTGTATCGACAAAGGGCAGGATAGAACAATGGGATAATCACTATGATACAAGAGATTATGCAATTGATACCTTAATACCACTTGTAGTATTGGTTAACAGAACTTCAGCATCAGCGTCAGAAATTGTGGCAGGATCAATGCAAGACTTGGACCGTGCTGTTATTATAGGAAAAAAAACTTTCGGAAAAGGGTTAGTTCAAACAACTCGTCCACTTAGTTATAATACACAACTTAAAGTTACAACTGCCAAGTATTATATCCCTAGTGGTAGATGTATCCAGGCATTAGATTATTCAAATAGAAATGAAGATGGAAGTGTGGGTTATATTCCTGATTCGCTAATTTCTGCATTTAAAACAAAAAATGGAAGAACAGTTTTTGACGGAGGAGGAATATCTCCTGATATTCCCGTTGAATTAAGTCGCCCGGGAAATATTACAATTAGCTTATTTACTAAAAATCTGATTTTTGATTATGCCACTTTGTATGCATCGCAACACGACACCATTCCTCCAATTGGATCATTTTATATTTCAGATGATGAATATAATAAGTTTTTGAAATTTCTGAAAGGAAAGGATTTTGATTATACAACACAGAGCAATGATCAACTTGAAGAACTTATAAAGGTTGCGAAACAGGAAATGTATTATGAACAGGCAAAAGATGAATTAGAAACATTAAAAGTGAAACTTGCACATGATAAGAATAAAGATCTGCAAACCTTTAAAGAAGAAATAAAAGGACTTTTATCTGAAGAAATTGCCAGTAGATATTACTTTCAAGAAGGAAGAGTTAGAACCTCACTTAATAATGATGTTCAGCTCGAAAAAGCTATGGAAGTATTAAAAGATCATGATAAATACACTTCTATACTAACAGCAACGAATGAAGATCAAAACAAACTTGCCAAAAAACATAATTAGTGCCTGCCAGAAAACTCGTATTTTTTAAAGTCTTTGATAAGAAAACGTCAAAGACAAGGCTTTCGAAGTATTGAAAATGAGGAGTTTACTGATTGTAAATGACTATTTTCAAGGCAAGAATAA
>CAZWGG010000459.1:0-4850 GCA_964633305.1 uncultured Bacteroidales bacterium | reverse complement strand
CCCCTATTACGTCCCCTATTATTGACAAGAAAACACAGAATGTCACCTGATTTTTAGTAAAAACGGAATCCTGTTTGAAAATGCTGAGCCAATAGAACTTGGAACTAAGTTACACTTAAATCTATCAATAGATGAGTCACAAAATCCGATTTTAGTAACCGGTATTGTCGTAAGAGCTGAATGTAGGGGTGATAATAAATATGATGTTGGAGTTCTCTTTTTAATATTGAAAACGACACCAAGAATGAAATTTCAAGGTATATCATTCGGCAACTGAACAAGAGTTAGCTTTCCAAAGTATTGAAAAATAAAAAATCTTTCATTGGAAGTTATCGCGTGAAAAACTGTGAAAATCCAACGAGATTTTTTGTCTAATTCTCAGCATCGAAGCAATCGACAAACAGATCTTTCGAATACTTTAGCAATGTTTATTCATGTGCCTACCTGGCTAGTAAAGTACCAAGGGTCTTCCTGCGATTAGTTGCAAATAAAGCCTAATCATATTCTTTTTCATTTTTGTAAAACTAAATGTAAATGTTTAATAGACTCAGCGTTGTAGCATTTTTTACAGGTTTATC
Organism: uncultured Bacteroidales bacterium; assembly: GCA_964633305.1. Lineage (GTDB taxonomy): Bacteria > Bacteroidota > Bacteroidia > Bacteroidales > UBA10428 > CAZWGG01. The sequence continues at coordinate 4,272 of CAZWGG010000459.1, read as the reverse complement.
GCATTTTCTATCATTTTGCACATTGAGTTTAATCTCAAGATTTATTAGTGCTGAAGACCTTGGTATCATAGGAATAATCGAATCAACATTTTACATTTGTATGTCGATATTATCTTTCGGTTTGCAACTAGGAGCTTCGAGAAACATTGCATTAAATAAAGAGTGGGAAAAGGAGTATGCAGAAGCTCAATCAGCTCGTTTTACACTAGCCATTGTTACGGCCATTGTTGGTTTGTGTATCTTTTATTGCTCTCAAAATTCTATATACTTGGTTTTTTTATTATCTCCAATATTAGCACTCAACGGTGATTATGCACTATATGGAATTGGAAGACCTGTTTCAGCGGCGGTCGTGTCTTTTATAAGAGTTCTAATTCCTTCCTTATTTCTACTGGCCTTTGCTTTATTCCAATTAAACTACATAGAAACAGCTTTTCTAATTTCAATGGGAATTGGATTTGCAGTTTCCGGAATATTAGCCGCAAGAGTGTTAAAAAGACGTTACCTATATGGTCTTTCTAACTCCTTTTTAAAAAAGTACTGGGAAAACAGACAAATAGGTATTGGAACTCTATCATTCACTTTAACATCAACTGGTTTCATCTTCATTGCTAATTATTTTTATTCGGAAAATGCTATAGGAAATGTTCTACTTGGAGTTAAACTTATTATTTTATTTAAAGGAGTACGAAGGATCATCGTACAGTCCTTTTTCAAAGACTTAACCGATAGTAAAATATGTTTAGATGTTGATAAGATTGGTATTTTAAGCGGCCTAGGTTTCGTTTTAGTTATATTCTGTTATCCCTCAATCATTGGTGCTGCATTATTCAACTCGAATTCTAATGATATAACACTGATATTGAGAATTTTCGCAGTTGCGGGTTTAATATCATCTTTGTCTGTATCTGCTGGAACGAAAATATTATTGAAACGAGAAGATAAATCTTATGCTATAATTTATGGTATAAGCGCTTTCATAACTGTAAGTTCCTCAGCTATTCTATCTCAGTCTGAAATCAGCAAATTTGGAATTCCTATTGGAATTTGTCTTGGTGAACTTGCATTAGTATTCTTGATGGTAAAAACATTAGGTGGCTTAGAGTATTTTACAGATAGGATTTTTTTCATATTCAAAGTCTTATACCTTGCAGTATTTTTTGTCGGAATCAGAATGCTATTAAGTGAATCTTGGCTTTCATTATCTGTTGCCTCAATTTCATTTTTGGCCATCAGTCTTATACTGCAAAGACAGTTATTTTTTCAGCATCTTCTATTATCCCAAAAACAACAAAATGCTTAACCTTAAAACAAATTGGAAGACGAATAACATCAAAATAAAAATTGATAGGGGATATTTTTTTGAAAAATTCTCTAAATGGTTTTTTAAAGGACTAATTCACTCCAAGGGTAATAATGAGTATTTGGGAGAAATCAGGTTGACAATTAAAAAGAAGGCTAACAATGAAAGTATAAAACACGATTTTTTCGATTATTCAAGATCAATTCAAGAAAAACTGATCGTAACTGAGATCTATAATATAGACATCTTTAGAGCTATTATAAGAGAAATATATAAATTTTTATTTCCTTCCAGCTCCGTGGTTGGAATATATGAAGTCTTTCTTGCAATTTTACGAACCGGTGTTTTTGAACCGATTGAATATTTATTTTCTCAGAAATATGGCAACCTTATTCATGGTGCAGCTTTATTTTATAAAGGAACGCCATTTGTACTGGCTGGTACAAGTAGATCTGGAAAGTCAACAATCGTCAAGTACCTTCAAAGCGATGATAGTTGTAAAATAGCATCCGATAACTATTTGTTGTTAGATAGTTGTTCATTCAAAGGATTATTTGAACCATTGAGAGGAGGAAAACCCAGCCGGTATAGATCAAAATTTTATGGGAAAGGGATTTATGGATGGCCTGATATAAGTGAGATAAATCCAGCGAAATTCTTTTTTATTTTAAGGAGTAATTGCAATAGCAAAAAAAATATTGAAAAACATGAAGCTGAATATTATACCAAACAAATTTATAATGAATGCAAAGAAGGAATATCATTTTTGAACAATAAAGATGTTCTAAAAAAAAACCAAAAATCCATAGAACTACCTCCAATTTCTTATTATTTGATCACTGTAGCTGAAGGAATTAATAATATTAAATACGCTATTCGATACATTGAGGATGAAATCAAATGTTAAACTTATTTAAATTTTCTGTGGCCAACTGTATAAATGTTGATATTAAAATTGAAAAGAAAAATAAAAGCGCAGCAAGTTTTATTGCAAGAGCTTATAATGAATTTTCTAAACCCATAATAAATCCTAGATATGAATTAAATGTAGTTGTAGGAAGCAAGAAAATTTTTAATAAAGAAAACTATCGCTTGGGTAAGGATGCAATAATGTTTGAAAACGGATTTTTAACCTCCTCAGGTCATGCGTATTTTGTGAATTCAAACCAACTCAATATTCATATTCCTCACAAAGTAAAAAGAGGAAAAATACCTTTTAAAAGAAAAACACCTGGAAGGCACGTAGTAGACGAAATAATTGAACCCGTATTGCAGATGCTTCTTTTAAACTGCGAAAGAACTTTTCTTCATGCAGCAACCGTTCTTATGGATGGCAAAGCTAAGCTATATATGGGCTGGAGAAATACTGGCAAAACTGACTCATTATTAGAAAAAATCAGCAATAATGAAGTCTGGTCGGATGATTTGTCAATTATTGAAAAAGACGGAAGTGTTTACCCTTACCCGCGACCAATTCGCTTATATTCTTACAATATAAATAAAGCTAAACATATTTTGGAAAGCCCACTGCTTGCTAAAATGAAGGCTTTCATAACTCCGCCCTGGAAGCCTGTTCATTATGTTCCTTTAAAAATAACAAACAAGCGAAAAGCTCCAATTTCACAGTTATTCTTTTTAAACAATCCTAGTTCAACAAGTCTGGCAATAGATGCTGAAAATATCATAAATTTTGAGAACTCCTTTTTTTATGCAATCAAGATTCTTTTTAGGCAAGCGAGAGTGTTACAGACAAATAGCACTTGCCAAAGTATTGTAAGTAGCGCCCTTGATTCTATCAACAATAAGAAAGAATGACTGAAGCAATATTCTTTCAAGATAAAAAAAGCAAATAAAACTTTAATAGTCAAGGTTCTGTTTTGGTTTTTAGAATATTTATCATTTATACATTTTTTATCAGTATATTTTACAGGGAATTCTCCAAAATCAATATACCAGCTCCAGTTCCGGGAGGCAAACTTTATGTTGCAGAAATTTTTATTTTGTTATGCCTTATTACTATATTAGCATCTCATCTCATAAATAGAACATTTAAAAAGCCAATCTCTCAAAAAAGAAACAGAATATTTTATGGCGCTTTCTTTTTTTATTTTCTATTTGCACTTTTCGCACTAGTCGGTCTTGTAAATGGTAATTTTAGTCAAAAGACTTTAATGCTAAGAGATTTTGCTTCATTTTATTATTCTACGATTTATGTAATAACGTGCGTTATTATTAATGATAAAATTAAAAAAGAAAAAATTATCAAGGTTATTATCATATCAACAAGTTTCGCATGCTTGTTGATTATTTTTAGATCTTTATTGGGGATGGGTAATATTAACAGTACAGGTGAAATGCGATTTGGAAACTATGAAACTGTTGGTATTATTTTTGTGTTTTGCTGGATGTTTACAAAGCCAATTAATGAATGGACAAAATATAACTGGATCCTTATAGCAGTATTGGTTTTTATTGTTGCTGTATTGATAAACCACCGAAGTTCAATTGTCGCTTTAATGGTTTCGTTATTTGTCGTGTGTTTCCTTAACTATAAAAATGAATGGTCCGGGTTTTCACTGCTTTTTATAAAAATGGCATATTTTTCTGTTTTTGCTTTAATTATAATTTTTATAATAAACCAAGACATACTCAACTCTGTTTTTTATCGTCTAAATACTATTCTCAATCCCATGAGTGAAGTCAATGCATCCTGGCGCCTTTTTACTTGGAAGATTGCTTTAAGTGATATGGAGGTTACAGACTGGTTATTGGGGAAAGGTTGGGGTTGGCAAATTTCAAGTTTTTTTTTCAATAAAAGAGGCTATGGTCTAGATAATGAAATAATCGGTTTAGCCGCTAGCTTAGCCACATTATGTGCAATATTAAAGAATTTTTAGTTTATTGATTCGGATCGACTGAGCCTTCTATTTTCTGTTGTAATTGCAGAAAATATTGCTCATCCTCCTGGG
>CAZWGG010000458.1:0-4868 GCA_964633305.1 uncultured Bacteroidales bacterium | reverse complement strand
CTTTTTCACTTTCAACCCAGATTTTACCTTCATTTTTATCTATAAATTCTTTACAAAGTATTAATCCCAATCCTGTGCCCGTTTCCCCATTTGTCCCTGTTTTTGAGAATGATGTGTCAATTCTGAAAAGTTGTTGGGTTTCTTCCTCTGACATACCAATTCCGTTATCAGAAACACAAATTGTTACTCCCTCGCTGTGACGTTTGCCACTTATGCCAATTGCCCCATTTTCCCTGGTGAATTTTATTGCATTCGACACCAGGTTACGTAACACCGTATTTATCATATTATAATCTGCATATACATGACAGGAAGGAGGGAGTTTGCGGTTAATTTGTATGTTTTTGGCCTGGCAACTTTCGCGAACCAAAAGCATAATTTCATTTACTATTTTGTTAATATCTATTTTTTTTGGGTCAAAACTTATTTTTTCCCGTTGACTTCTCGACCATAGCAAAAGGTTTTCAAGTAGTGCATACGTATTTTTTGCAGCATCGTGGATAGTATTTGCATATTTAATTCTCCTTTCCTCGGGAAGATCCTTATAATAATTTGAAAGTAATTCTGAAAATCCTATAATGTTGTTAAACGGATTTTTAAGATCATGTGCAATTATTGAAAAGAATTTATCTTTCGTAGAATTCAGCTCTGCTAGCTGGGAGTTGTACTGTTCAAGAATTTTAGCCTGCTCGGCAAGTTGCTTCTTTTGCTGTTCTAATGATTTTTTTGCTGCCTTTAGTTGTTTGTTAGCTTCAACTATTTTTTCAAGTGCAATGGCATCATGAATTACAATCCCGGCAAGGTTAATATATGACCCAATGAGATCCATATTTTTTAAACTATCATTTTTATTTATAAAAACAAGGGCAATTATCATAAGGCTGTCCTTACGAATTGTAGTTATGGTATAGCCTTTATATTCATTTAGTTTTTGAAAGAGTTTATCGTCATCTTTTTTTGTAAATAACGATAATATATTATGTTCTTTAATTAAACTTATATTTCGTTTACTATAATAATCTAACAATTGAACATCAACTTTTACTTCTTTACCAACAATAGATTGAAAATTTCCATCTTCTTTATTGAAAGAATAGGCTGCACATACAGAAAGGTTTTTTGTTTCATAATTATATACAGTTAGAACAGAAGCCTTTCCATTGCAAATAATCATTAGGTTTTCACAAAGTAGGGAGTGTTGTTTTGATTTTGATATTCCTTTAACCTGGAGTAATGTATCAGATATTTTCCAATAAATTCTGTTTCTGTGCTCGTATATCTGATTTACATCCATGTCTTATTCATGTTAAAAGCAAGAAAAAGTATTGTTAAAATATTATATACCGGGTTTTCATATAAATTTAGTGCTTTCTTAGGAAACATAAAAGATAAATTTTAAGACAATCAGTTAAATATTGCAGTTATTTTAAAACTTTTCAGGGTTCAACAAGAAAATATAATACAGCTATCTTCTTTGTTTTTATCTATTCGCTGCAGTTGATTAGGTCATTGAAAAACTCAAAATGGTATTTAATAGATTTTTTCCAGTATTTTGCTTCGTGTGCTCCAGGCTGAGAGATATAAGTTGCCTTTATTCCTAATTTATCACATTCTTTACGAAAGCTATTATTGGATTCATACAGATAATCTTCTGTGCCACAGTCAAAAAGAATATGTTTATTACTGTTTTTAATATTCTTTAATAAGTTAATAGCCGAATGTTCATCAAATATTTTTTTGTGAGAATCATAGCTCCCAAGTAATTCCGATAATTTCTTTTTTTTGTTACCTGAATAGCTTAAGTCTAGCACACCGCTAGTGCTCCCGGCACTTTTAAAGAGGTGTGGGTTTTTGAGGAAAAGGTACATAGCTCCTGTGCCCCCCATACTTAAACCGGTGATAAAAATATTTATGGTATCAATAGGATACTGGTTCAATAGGGCAGGATAAAGTTCTTTGACAAAAAAACTAGCGTATTGACAATTAGGAATTAGTGGACTGTCAAGATAATATAAATCATAAAATCCATCCGGGGAAATAATGATACAGTCGTATTTATCAGCGTATTCTTGTAAATTGATTAATTTATTCCATGACCGGTAATTACCACTCCAGCCATGAAGTATATAAACGGCAGGATATTCTTTATTACTTACAATCTTAGTAGGCTTAAAGATCCACACCGTATCGTTTCCAGGAATTAACCCCGATTTGAAAATTAGCTGGTCTTGCCCCTCTGTTTTTAGGAAAGTTAGGCAAAGAATTATTGTTGAAAGTGTTATTCTCATTTATATATTGTTATTATCTAATTTTTATAATTTTATTTGTTTGCTTTAAAAACAAATTATTCTTTTTGCTTTTGAAAATATTAGGTTAGTAGTAATGTGAGATTTTTTAAAACACATTGAACTTTCAAAGCCCCAGTACTTCCAATCCTTGTTCAAAAACAATATCAACAGGAATATCCTGTTCTTCAATCTTTTTAAGACTGTTTTTTAGATTATCATCTATAACACCATATTTTTCAATCAGCTCCGAAGCTTTTTTATAGTCTCCGTCACCCTGTATTGTTAAGATAAGTGCAGACAAACTATTCATTGCTTCCTGCATATTATCAAAGCTAACTGAATATTTTCCATTACTGTTCAATTTAAAAGCCCCCCTTTCTTTGAAATAGTTAAACCGTATTAAATTTGCTTTTCCATGAGCACTTGATGCCCCGAAACGTATCGACCGAAAAATTCCGGCAAGAAAAGTAGTATAATTGTCCATAAGATCGATATCTAATTCATCCATTTCTTTTAGTCTTGAAACGAGGTATAAGCCAAGAATATCAGCCTTTCCTTCCTCAAGTGATGTATATGTATCTTTCAAAGCTTCACGTACCGTTCCTTTTCCGTTGATTGTATTTACAACACCTAATCCATGGGCCACCTCGTGAAACATGGTATTATTGAAAAATGCATCAAAGGTCACATGTTTCATTTGGTTAGTATCAATCAATACTTCTGCTATTGGAGTGAGTATTTTTTCAAATTTGGCTTGCATAGAATTCTTTAGTTGCAACCTTCTGCTCCCTTTTGCCAGTGTTACTTTTTCATCATTGGGCAGGTTAATGGCAATGGTTTTGGCTCCTGCATTGCAGTCTCCGGCATAATAGATAACATCGTATGCATTCAGGTCGGAACCTGTGCCCGGCATTTCTTTTTTATATTCAGCGTGAACAGGCAGGCCTTTTTGTAATTCGGGCAGAAACGAGGTATATTTTGCGAGCCTCTGGCTCCACTCAATATCCTTTATTAAGATGTATGCCTCATGGGCTGCTTTGTAGCCATAAAGCTGGTCTTCATAAGTTTCAATGGGTCCAACAACAAAGTCAATTTTATTGGTTTTCATATCCATCCATGCCAGGTCGCTTTCATAGTAATTGTCGGTAAGAAGGGCACGTGCCCTTAACCGGAGATATTTTTTAAACCCTTCATCTTCTGCCAAGCTTGCTGCTTGTTCAATAAGTTTTGCCGCTTTTTCTGTTTTTTCCTTAAAAGCTTCATGATATGGAATAGTTTCTAATGAACCGTCTTCGTTTCTTCTGATGATAGTATATAGGCTTGTTTTATCAGCAGCTTCAAAAACTTTAAACTCATCTTTTGTCATATCGGCAGGGTAAAAATTTGCTCCTTTTGGTTTTTCTCCAACACCTTCAATAAATGGTTTGTTATCATTTAATCGTTCCCAAGGCCCATAATTAATCATTACAAATTTCCTTTCTTCTTCTGTCTTAAGTTTTTCCAATAACTCATTCTTATCTCCATAAGCTTCAACCCAAAAAATATCATCCATTAATTTTGCTGCTTCAAATAACAATGGGAGCATTTTTTTCTGGTTTTCACTTAGGTTTTGTAAATCGCTTGTAAGCTTGAAAGGAACAAAATCATTAATTTTCATAGCCAGGTCATTTGTAGTTTCAGGATTTTCTTTTTGCTGATTTTTGCATGCAGTCAATAAGGCAAGCGTAAAAATAACAGCAACAGATAGTTTTGTTTTGTTCATAATACAGGTATTTTAATTTTTAGGATAACAAATTTAGGACTTTATTACTTAATAGTGTCAATAGGTTCTGTTATTTTTGCAGCACAAGATGATGATAGTAGCATGAAAGAAAAATTAGATTTATTGTCAAACCGGGTAAAATTTGTTACACATGGGTTCTTTTTTTCCCTGGCATATCATGTGGCCGAGCCTTCTACTATTTTGCCTTTATTGGTAAATTATTTTAGTAAAAGCAATGTCATTATCGGTATTTTTTCTTCACTGGTAAGAGGAGGGGCTATTATTATGCAATTGTACATGGCTTTTCATGCCCAGGCTTACAAAAGAGTTATGAACCCGTTACGGTTGTTGTTCTTTTTCCGGTTATTATCATGGATAAGTATTGGCTTTTCAATATATTTCTTCGGCCTTATACATCCAACACTTACTTTATGGTTAATTGGGCTGGGACTATTTTCATTTTCATTTACAGCAGGCTTTGGAACAGTTCTGTTTCATGAACTGCTGGGAAAAATATTTACAAATGAGTATAGGGGTGTAACATGGGCATATCGTCAGTTTTTTATGGGAATTGGGGGTATTATAAGTGGAATTTTCACGGGATGGGTACTTAGCTATTATCCCGAACCATTATGTTATGCCCTGGCATTTATGATAAGCGGGGTATTTATGTTAATCGGCTATATTTTACTCGGGACTGTGAAAGAATATGAAAAACAGAATACCACATCAAGAGAAAAGAATTTTTTGAAATTCCTTCTGAATTCTTTTAACTTGTTAAAAGAAGATAAACAGTTGTCTAACCAGGTTATTGTTTG
>CAZWGG010000457.1:0-4880 GCA_964633305.1 uncultured Bacteroidales bacterium | reverse complement strand
TATTTGTTTCCTGATAATATAAATAAAGGTTTACCACGTGCACATAGCATAATTATCCTTAATGATGCAGACACCGGTCAGCCCAAATGTATTATTAATACTGCATTAGCAAGTATAATAAGGACAGCCTCAGTATCAGGTCTTCTAATAAAATATTTCAATAAAATTAAAAATCTATACAATATTAAGATCGGTATTACAGGTTTTGGCCCCATTGGGCGATTTCATTATAAAATGTGTGAAGCAATTCTGGGTGATAAAATCTCTGATATATTTGTGTTTGATATTAAAAAGGATATTGAGAAAACTCGTAATGAAATCGACTTAAGTATTAGTACACATTATGTAAATAAGTGGCAAGATGCATATTCTGAATCCGATATTTTTATTACTTGCACTGTGTCTAATTCAAGATATATTGATATAGCGCCAAAAAAGGGTTCTCTCCATTTAAATGTATCGTTAAGGGACTATAAACCAAATATTTTTGCTCATTTTAAAGATTCAATTATTGTTGATGATTGGCTTGAGGTATGCAGAGAAAATACGGATATTGAATTATTTCATAAAAAATGCAATTTACAGGAGAAGAATGTTAAAACACTTATTGATGTAGTTTGTAATGGTTGCTTAAATGAATATGCCGTAAATAATGCAATAATGTTTAATCCAATGGGAATGTCTGTATTCGACATTGCAATAGGCACTTATTATTATGGTATGGCTTTGAAAAATAACAGCTTTAGCATAAGTTTATAGTATCTTAGTATGGAATTAAAAGTAATAGAGACGAAAGTTTTGAAAATCTGGAAATCAATTCTTGGAGAAAATAACATTCAAAAGAATAAGAGTTTTTTTGATTATTCAGGAAATTCAATAAAAGCACTATTACTTGTTTCGAAGCTAAATGAAGTTTTTAATACAAGTTTAATTATTACAGATATATTTGAATATCTCACTATTGAAAAATTATCTTTTTTATTTTTAAAAAAAACAAATCAAAATAATGAGAATATAACTTGCATAGCACAGGCACCTGAAATTAAATATTATGATTTAACATCTTCCCAAACTAGAATATGGTTGTTAAGCCAAAATAAAGAATCATCAATTGCATATAATAATATTATTTTTTATAGGATTGAAGGAAAGCTAAATATTGAAAAATTTATTAATTCAATTAAGAAAATTATTTCAAGACATAAAATATTAAGGACGATATTTATCGAAGTAAATAATATACCTAAACAAAAAGAAATTGAAATAAATTTAAGCAGACATATAGTTTTAACTGTTTTAAGTTATGCTGATAAATCTGATGTAAAGTTTATGAACCTTATGCATAGGGATGCAAGAATCGAATTTAATTTGAGTGAAAAACCACCATTTTTTATTCGATTAACTAAAATAAAAGATAATCGTTTTATTTTTTCTTTTATTATTCATCATATAATTTCAGATGGATATTCATTTAATATATTTTTTAATGAGCTTTTATCATTCTATAATAATGAACTAAAAGACAAATTAGATATACAATTCCCAGATTATGCTTTTTGGGAAAATAATCAAACATTTGAACCGGCTATCATAAATTATTGGGATGAATTATTGAAAGAACATTATGAACCCTTAAACTTAATCTACGATTTTAAAAAAAATAATTCACTTGGTAATGTAGGGAAATCCATTTATTTTAACATGGATAAAGATATAACTACTTGGTTGAAGGGATATTCTAAAAAAAACAGCACAACAGTTTTTGTATTATTATTAGGGATTTTTAATATTTTGTTAATGAAGCTGACAGGTCAGCAAAAAATATGTATTGGAACACCTACTTTTGGAAGACTCACAAAACAAACCAGAAGTCTAATTGGGATGTTTGTCAATACTTTACCTATAATAAACAATATAAGGAATGATATTACTTTTTCTGAACTAATTAATGATGTGAAAAACAATTTCTTAAATGCTCTAAAATATCAAAATTATCCTTATGAAAAACTTTTGAATTTTATCCCTAACAATAACGGTGAGTTAATTAATGTTCTGATTGCATCTCAACAAGAAATTAATGCCTTTGATAGAATTGAAAACGTTCAATTCACTAAACTCAATATTGATAAATATACCTCGATTTATCCTATTTATTTTGATACAATAATTGGTGAAAATAAAATTGAGTGTAAAATTGAATATAACACTAAATTATTTAAAAAAGAAACTATTAAGAACTACATTTTATTTTTTATTACAATTTGTAAAAGTCTTATTGTAAATGACGGCGACATTTATATCGCTGATATTGATATGATTGATAGAAAGGAAAGAATCAAATTAATTGATCATCTAAAGATAAATTATGTAAATGAACAAAAAATTCATTGTACAGTTCAGGAACAATTTGAAAAACAAGTTATCCTATCAAGAGACAAAATAGCCCTTAAGTATAAAGATAAAGAAATTTCATATAAACAGTTAGATTATGAATCAACTCAACTAGCAAAACATATTCAGAGGATTCACCCAAAAGCCGACTTTATTGGCATTTTAACACCAAATCCTTACAATTTTATTCTAAGTATTTTTGGAATATTAAAAGCAGGATATGGTATATTCCCAATAGATATTTCCTTGCCAATTGAAAGGATAAAATTTCAAATTGACAACAGTAGAATTGATTTAATCGTTTCACAATATAAGTATTGCAAAAATATCATAAATGAGGTAACCATTCTGGATATAGGAAATAAATCAGATGAAGTTATTGATTCTGAAATACAAAAAAGAAACAATTGGAATGATGGTTTATATTTAATTTATACTTCTGGTTCAACAGGTTTACCTAAAGGTGTAATCTTAAATCATAAAAACATTTTAAATCTTGTATATTTTCAGTATGATTATACTAATATTGAATTTAAAAGCGTTCTTCAATTTGCCTCTAGATATTTCGATGTGGCTTACCAAGAAATTTTCTCAACACTGTTATATGGTGGTACCTTAACTTTAATTGATGATGAAATAAAAACTGATATAGAAATCTTATTTAGTATAGTTGAACAAAACAAAATAGAAAGTATTTTTCTCCCAAGTGCATTTATAAAAACAATTTTTAATGATAAGTATTATTGTCAAAAAATGCCTAAATGCATAAGGCATATCATTGCTGCCGGTGAACAATTGATAATCCCAAAACCATTAAAAGAAGCATTAAAAAATAATGGCATTTTTCTTCATAACCATTATGGCCCATCAGAGACTCATGTAGTAGCAACTCTGACTATTAATCCAAAAAAAAATATTCCTGATATTCCTTCAATTGGAAAATCCATTTCGAACACTTCAATTTTAATTTTAAACGAAACAAAAAAAATACAACCAAATGGAGTAGCAGGTGAGATTCATATTGCTGGCTCACAAGTGGGTAAAGGTTATTTCAATAACCAAAAATTAACAAATGAAAAATACATTGAGAACCCATTTAAAGATATTGCATTGGAAGAAAATAGAATTTATTGCACTGGCGATATTGGTAGGTATTTGAGTGATGGTAATATTGATTTTTTAGGAAGAAAAGATCAACAAATTAAGCTACGTGGATATAGAATTGAATTAAGTGAGATAGAAATCGCTATTCAAAATTACCCAACCATAAGCAAATGTGTGATTAAAAAATATGATGATGAGAAACCCTATTTGTGTGCTTATTATGTGTCAGAAGAAGAAATTGGACAGAACCAACTAAAATCATTTGCTAGAAAGACATTGCCTAGCTATATGGTGCCTGAAATTTTTATGAAAATTGACAAAATTCCGACAAATAGAAATGGAAAAGTAAGCTATAATGATTTACCAAATCCTTCGTTAAACAATTTAGAAAAGGAATTAATTGAGCCTAGTAGCGAATTGGAAACTATATTAATGGATATTTGGAAAGAAATATTTAAAAAAGATGCAATTTCACTTGATACTACATTTTATGAACTGGGTGGCCACTCACTAATTGCTTTGAAACTCATATCAAAAATAAATTCAAAACTAAATCTGAACTTAAAGACACGAATAATTTTCGAGCGTGACACTGTTAAAAGCTTATCAATCTCCATAAATGGTTTATTGCAAGAAGCTAAATGATTTTATCTATAATGAGATTGTTAAACAACATCTTAATTTCAAGACAGATTTGATCTATATTATAAATAATTGTGTATAAAATGAATGATTTAACAAGTGATTTATTAGTCCAAAAGGATTGTATTCCTGCTACCCCAGCTCAGAAAAGGATGTATATACTAAATGAGATTGTTGACGAAAAATTAGCATATAATGTACCTGTATGCTACAAATTAACTGAAAACGTAGACAGGGAAAAAATTGAATCAATTTTAAAGATTATTGTTCAGCAACATGAAATACTAAGAACGTACTTTTTAAGTTACAAAGGGGAAATTTACCAAAAAATATCTGAAAGCACTGAATATGAATTGATAGATATTATAGATAAAGAACCAAATATAGATATTAAAAAAATTGCTATTAATTTTATAAGGCCATTCAATTTAAAAAAGCCGCCGCTATTTAGGGTGGGGATTATTAAAGATGAGTCCGGGAAAGATTTTTTTATGTTTTTTGATTTTCATCATATTATAATAGATGGAATATCAATAGAGATATTTATAAGAGAAATAAATTTATTATATAAAAACGAAACACCTATTACAAACAGATTTCAATATAAGGATTATGCGATTGAATTAAATAAAAACCTTAATAATCAATTAATTACAAACAAAAAAGAATATTGGGAAAAGATGTTTCAGGGAGAAATCCCTATATTAGACTTACCTGCTGATTTTCCAAGAAAAGTTAATAAA
>CAZWGG010000456.1:0-4896 GCA_964633305.1 uncultured Bacteroidales bacterium | reverse complement strand
TCCTTGTTGCCAGTTGAAATTAATAGTTATCCCACTTACAGGAGTGGCACTTCTTGCTGTTCCGGATGCTGTTGTACCCGAGACAGAAGTAGTATTATAAGTTATATTTCCATTTATTGAGCCGTTAATTGTATTTCCTGATGTACCCTGGTAGTTATAATTACCTGTAACAACACCGGCTGAATTTGCTGATAAAATTACATTAATATTTGTATTAGAAGAAGTTCCCCCAGAATTGAATATCCCTTTCCAGCTTCCATTAAGCAAATTTCTCCAGACCACACTTGCCATACTTGCTTCATAAAAACTTGGATTTGACCGTTCATTCCATGTATTTGCTATGTAATTAGCCACACTAAAAGTATATGATGATGGATTTGCTAATAAATTGTCATAAAATGTTAATCCACTCCTATTAGCTGCAAGATCTGCATTTGAATACACTCCAGTAGTTTGAAGTCCGGAAAGTCCTATTTCCTGAGATCTTCCAAGACTTTCTGCTGCAGTAGTCCCTCTGCCTAATCTGCGTGCTAACAAAAAATATTGAAATCCTTGTTGAAAAAAGTGCCCCAGTTTGTCAGCCCCAATACAAACATTGTGCACTTTAGCAATGGAACCTGCCACGTGAGCCATGCCGCGTGTATGCAATTGCCAAAAATAATTAGCACTTTCTGCTCCCTGATATTTAGTGCCCACCAAATTTCGCGGAGGAATTGTTCTCTTGGTGGCTGGCATAGCTTCAATGAAATATTCTATAGGTGTTATTGGTGAATTGCCTCCCAATCTTGATGCTACGCCATTTACAAAATTAGTGACGTTTATAGGTGACCCTGCTGCGGTACGGGCGGCAGTTATCTCAGAATTCACCCGGGTATTTATATCTGTCTCGATATCAGCCAAACTTCCACAATCTCTATCATCAGCTTCATCTCGTTTTTTTAATTTTCTTTTCACCTCATTTTGTTGCACAACATGTGTTAGTTCATGTGCCAATAAATGTTTTCCTGAAGAGCTTCCCGGGCTATACTTACTGTTATTAAAATAAATGTTATTGCCATGAGTAAATGCTTGTGCATTAAGTTGTTTATTCATCTGCACAGCACTAGAATCATTATGTACCCTTACATTACTAAAATCAGCGCCAAACCGATTTTCCATAGTTGTTCTCGTGTCATCAGGTAAAGGATATCCTGAGCCTTTTGTTCCTTGCAATTGGTTTTCTAGCCAACTGGTATTAGATGCCGTTGCACTTTCTTCTTTTTTTGAGATTCGTTTAGTTTGCACTAGCTCCTTTTCATCTTCTTCTGGTTGTTTTTGAATTAATTTGGTTTGAATGAGGTCCTCTTCCCCTTCTTGTTTTTGGATTAGCTTAACTTGTAAAGTTTCTTTCCCCTTGTTTGCCGAAGCTTTATCATAGGCGGGCTCAGGTTGTCTCTGAATCCAGGGAGATATTTGTAAAGATACTAGTTTTGCCTGGAGCATTTCTTCATCTTCCTCAGTTGCCTTATTCACCGACGGTTCTGGCATACTCATTATAGTATCGGCTACCTTATCGGCTTCCTGTTCATATTGATCATCAGGTTCACCAACAGTTAATTTAGGTTGAATACCCTGTACAGCAGCTAAATTATCAGCATTAGCCCTGCTCGTTTTAATGTCATTTTTTGTTTTACTACTAGAATGAATTTTACTCATTATTTTGTTATCAATAAAATAATTTATTTTAGCTCTCAAGACGTGCCTGATATTGATTTGCCCCTGCTTGTTGAGCATGCAATACACCGTTTGTTAAAAGGTAGATTTCATTATAATATGCATCACATATCACCGTTGAATTTCCCCATTTTCCTGGATCAATGCTATTCACAGGTAACCTTCCTAATACTACAAAAGCATGGTCCGGTCGCAACATCATCTCTAACGGCCTGGATTTTGTATGGTCTCTTAAGTACAGGTAACAGATTGATGCATGTTCGGCACAATTGCCAAATTTTAACCTCTCTCCAAGAGCTGCCGTGCGTTCAATAGCTTTTTGCTGCAAACGCAGTACTTCTTTAGTGTCCCCTCTCTTCCTGGCTTCAGCAATTTTATCCTTAATCTCTTGATCACCAAATGATTCCATCATCCTGCCTATTATCAGCAAAACTTCAGGTAAATATAATGCCCCAATGGCACCAATTGTTCCTAATGTTTTATATTCATTTCCCTTTTTATCTTTTCCATACAAATCATATCCTTCTTTCAAGCGTTTCTTTGTGCGTGGATCGGAATAATCATTTTTAAAATTTCCCATTCCTAACTTAAGTTTTTCCCTTGTATATGCAATAGCTTTGCCCCCATCAATTAAATATTGGCGAATTTTGTCATTTTCTGTTGCCTCACGTGGTTTAGACTGGACAAAATGGTTAGCATTTCCTTGCTGAGCAACATGTGTTAATTCATGTGCTAACAATTGTTTGCCTTGTGAAGTTTCGGGACTATATTTCCCCTTGTTAAAGTGAATATTATTCTCGTTTCGAAATACATGTTTTGCCTGTAAGGGTCCTTCTTCCCCCGTTTGTTTTTGAGCCCACGGGGGTATCTGTGAAACCAGTGGTTTGGATTGTAATAATTTCTCTTCCTGTTGTCTTTGAATATGATTCGGGAATGACTTTACAGCCAGATTTTCCGGCATTCTTATTACCTGGTCAGAAACCCTGTCTGCTTTTTGCCCATATTTGTCGTTTGATTGGCCTATGGTTAGTTTTGGTTGAATAAAAAATCTTTGGATATTATTTCCACTTAATGAGTTATTTTTTTGATTTGGATCAGTTGCTGCTGAACTAAAAGCAGATGAAAAATTAGAAGATTGATTTGAAAATATAGTGAAATCTCCATTGATTCTATCATAACTTTCTTCGTTATTCGTTTTTTGCACCAAAGCCGGGGCATAACAATTTTTTTTTTCTATGGTTAAAGAATGTTCTTTCATTAATTGAAAAAAGTTGTTTTTCTCTTCATGTATAACTCCAAATATTTATCAGGGTCTTCTTATTGCGTTAACCCGTGCCAGTAAGGCCGTTAATGCAGCTTGCTGAGCAGGAGTAGCTGCCGCCCAGGCAGCACGATCTGCTGCTCTTGTTGGCCTGTAAGTTCTGGCGATACGCCTTCTGATAACCCTTCTTACCCTTCTAAAAGTTCTCCAGTATCTACGCTGATCAGCTGCCGACATTAGCACCCAATGATCGACCATACGGTCAACATCACTTTCAAAGCCAAACCAATTTGTTAATCCTGTTCCTGAAGTATCGGGGGTTGATCCCCTAAAAAGAGGCTCATGCGGCATTCCTCTGCTTATTATTTCATTTGTTTCAGCTAAAAATTCTCTTATGTGCCTATCTAAAATTCCTTCTTGGTGATGCCTTACATGTTCCAGTTCATGACGCAGGGAATGTACCATTGCAGGAAAAGGCATGTACAATGCTCTTCTGACTCTTGTCCAAACAGGACCTCTTGGATTTCTGGTGGTCTCTGCTTGTCCGGTATAACTGCCAGTGTCTTGATAATAAATTGTTAAAAGATTGTTGTAATCCGGCATATTATAAAAATCCATTACTAACCTCATAGCAGCATTTTGATTTCCACTATCTCTTAATTGAATAAAAAAATGTTCTAAGGTAAATCGTCCTACCTTCCCGTCAGTGAGGGCTATGCCAGGGGTTGAATTTTGCACTTCTGCTATTCGCTGAACCAAGTCTGCATTCACCACACCTGTTGGGGCCACACCAACAAATTGCCCTTGCAAAGCCATTATTGATCTGCGATCTTGGTAATGTCTTCTCATATACCTGATTGCACTTCTAACCTGTCTGCGATTTAAAACCGAAGGAGTGGGTGTTGCCGGCCCAGCCATACCTCCAGTTGGTATTCTGCTCAGTTCTTCTTGGATTGTATCACGTAATGTTGCTGCGTTAGCGAAAGCAGCTGTTCCTGCACGTATAACCCTTAAACCTCCTGATTCAAAGCTGGTATCAGCAGGGAAAGTTGCTGGCGGAGGAGAAGGATTAGCTCTTGAGGCACCTGCATCGTAATAAACAGACAATGTATCAGATGTTATGTTCAAATTAAAAAAATCTGTAACAAGGTGTATAGCTTCATTTCTTCTGCCGGCAGCAACACGATTTGCAATCATTACATCCAGTGTGTCTTGTAATATTCTTCCATCATCGCTGACAATTGCTCCGGCATTTGCAGTCTGATAGTTTGAAACAGCCCCTGCAGTGATACGCCCAAAAGAACCATCCATGCCAGCACCTGCTATATCCTGGATTATTCTGACAGACATTTGATCAAATGTAGCCCTTCCATGACGAATAGCCGCTCTTCTTTCAGCCCTGTTTAATGCCCTTCGTTGTAAAATATTTTTATTTACCTGAGATATATTATCATGTTGTTGGATTGTGTGTGTTAATTCATGTGCCAGAAGATGTTTTCCTTCTGTTGAATTTGGATCAAACCTGTCCTTATTAAAGTAAATATCATTCCCATGAGTAAATGCTTGTGAATTTAAATGTTGATTAAGCTGAAATGCACTTTTGTCGTTATGGACTTTTACATTTGAAAAATCAGTATTAAACCGGTTTTCCATAAACATACGGGTCTTTTCTGGCATAGATGCCCCTCTTCCTTTTGTTTTATCTACATTTCTTCCAACAAAAGTATCTGCCACTGGGATTTGTTTATTATTGCTTTTAGTTAACAAAATTGATCTGGCGAATATGGATTCTCCATGACCCATTTTCTCCTGAACACTCATTAAATCATTCCTGTCATTCTTTTGGGAAAAGCTATTGGCAATTGCTTTGTTCCTTTTTCTTTCAACTCTCCTACTCTAATTTCTTTTGCATCATTCCAAAT
>CAZWGG010000455.1:0-4940 GCA_964633305.1 uncultured Bacteroidales bacterium | reverse complement strand
TGTAAATCGTCATCAAATATTTGTGGGGCACGGTATCCCTGCGAATAACTTAGCCTGGCCTGCAAGCTTTTAGTTACTTCATACATAAAACTAATACGGGGGCTTACCACATCGCCCGATTTAATTTCTCCATCCTTTGACAAATCTTTTACCATATAATGGTCATATCTTACCCCGGCAGCAATTTTTAACTTGTCCATCTTAACATCATATTGGGCAAATACACCGGATGTAATTAAAGATTGGTCAGAAACAACGATGTTTTCTGTATGGGTATAATGAATAGTTGAATCGCTAAAATCAATCTTGGCATTTTCAATATCGGGGTAACCCAGTTTCTTGTCAAGAAGGAAATCCCCTGTGTTTTCAACTCCCCCTATTACCGATGAGTTACCAAATAAAGCTTTATACTGTATTCCCGCATTGTATGTGTTATCAGTTGAATTACCGTAATCGCTCAACGATTTACCTGCCCCGTAGTAAGAATCCCGGTTAAGAAATTGGCCCGACATATAAACCGATAAAAGGTCATACTCCCTGAAAAACCTTTCATAAGTTAATCCTGCAACTTTCATCCTGTGGGTTAATGCTTCTGCAATGTCCCTTTCATGTAAAGGATAATCCTGCATGTTCCCTCCATCACGCTGTTCGTTAATGGCAAAAAAATCAATGGCGAGTTTGTCGCGATATCCAAACCGGTGAAATGCTCTTGCCCCAAAAGTCAGGTTCTCAAGAGGTGCTATTTCAGAAAAACCGTCATCGTTGGCATCAAACATTTCCCTTTTTCGTGTAAATCCATAAAGTGAAACGCCCGATTTATAGTCATCGGAAACAACCGATGTATTAAAATTTACTGAGTAATCAGGGACTTCTCCCCCTGAACCATCAACACCAACACCTGTAAGTGCATAATTAGCACCACCTTCATAAGTGTTGGTTTTAGGTTCTTTAAGAATAATATTGATAGTTCCTGCAATGGCATTGCTTCCGAAAAGTACCGAACCGCCACCACGGACAACCTCTACTTTTTCAATCATATTGGCCGGTATAAGCTCCAACCCGTACACTCCGGCCAAACCACTGAAAATAGGACGGCTATTAATTAATATCTGGGAATAAGGACCTTCCATGCCATTCATACGAACTTGTGAAAACCCGCAGTTCTGACAATTGTTTTCAAGTCGTAACCCGGGCGAAAAGTTTAAACCTTCGCCCAAAGTAACTGATTGCGATGTAGTAAAAAGTTTTGGAGAAATAGTATTAACAATTACCGGGGCTTCTGTACGTTTTTGTTCAGCCCGGTCGGCAGAAATAACTACTTCGTCAAGGTTGAGTACATCTTCTTCCAATTCAAATTTTATTTCAACAGTTTTATCAGCTTCTAATGTAATGGTGCGTTCCTGCGGCTTGTAGCCCACCATACGTACGAAAATGGTTTGTTCTCCAACAGGTAAATTTATTAGCTGATAATGACCTGTTTCATCGGTCACTGTTCCTATGGTTGTTCCCTTAACCCCTATAGTTGCAAATGAAATGTGCTTTTCACAGCATACAACATGCCCAATAATGTTAGCATCTGTTTTCGCTTTTTGTGAAAAGCTGTATTGCTTACAAAGTAAAAGTATAATAGCAAAAATGATATATTTTTTAGTCATTGGTTATCCTTTTTTTAATGTTATAATATAATATGACCCGGTATGACCAATTAATAAGACATACAAATAATTTCAAATATTTAAATCGGAGGTAACATATTCCGAAATATTTGAGTAATGTTTGTTTAACAAACCTGATCTCTATCAGTATAAATAAATATCCTTAAAATCAGCGAATCAGGGTGT
Organism: uncultured Bacteroidales bacterium; assembly: GCA_964633305.1. Lineage (GTDB taxonomy): Bacteria > Bacteroidota > Bacteroidia > Bacteroidales > UBA10428 > CAZWGG01. The sequence goes on along the minus strand of CAZWGG010000455.1, from coordinate 3,099 downwards.
GACTTATTGATAGACAAAGCATAAAAAGAATAAAGCTTTTCTAATCACAACTTGAATATCAAGCTAATAAGTCTTACGTGGAATCAAGGATATTTATAAAATACAAGGAGGGGAACGTCCTGTATATACGATTGAAAATCCCGAAGAATAACTTAATATGAGATTTTCAATGTAAGAAAACTTTTTAGAAAACAGAAAAAAAGAAATTGAAACGGTAAATCCAATAAATAAAATCCTGACTTGTTTCAGAAGAACATATTCGGCACTGGAATGATGGTGTTTTTTAAATGGAGCCTTGTCAGAATTTTTATTGTAAGGATGGGCATGGGTTATAACCAGCCCATTGCTAAGTAAATGGAAATGTGTAAAAACAGCTTGGTTGGCAATCATTATTACCATAATGCCAATGAGCAAAAAAGCCACATTCTTTATTATAATATTTCGGATAATTAATTTCATCAAAGGTTAAAGGAACAAAAATATATTTAAATGAACAAATGTTCAATACCTATTTATGGGTATTTTATCATCCTTGTTTCAATAATTTTAATTTATTACGTTTCATTAAGATTATACAAAGTTTTATAAAGCGACTAATCAATACAAAATATTGAAGAGGGAGTCGAACGTAATAAATAACAATGAAAGGTAAAAGGATTTGCTAATAAAGGGCTGTTCATAAGAAAAAATATATCCTTTATAAGTTTCATTCAAAGCAGATTCATGAAATTTGTACCCCGTGGTAAAAAATGAAAATTGAAAAGCGCAAATCAAACATTTTTCATAGTGGGCATGAAAATGTTTTTCATTTTTAGCCGTGCAGTGAAACGGGGTTTCATGCTTATGGGCAATTTTAACCACAGTTGGGGTAAAGAATATCCAAAGCAGCAAAAGTGGGGCAATATAGGTTTTGAATAGCTTCATTGTTTTTAAAAATGCCCAAGAACTGTAATATTACCCTTTGTTTTTTCGTTCAGTACAACATTGATTTTTACATTTAATGGGGAAAAAATATCTACCCTTGAACCAAACATAATAAAACCAAGTTCATCGCCTTGTTTTGCTTCATCATCCTCTTTCATGTTGCAAATTATACGTCGCGCAACAATACCCGCAATTTGCCTTATTAATACTAGCTCCCCTTTGCTTGTTTCAATTACCACCGTATGCCTTTCGTTTTTCAGGCTCGACTTGGGGTGCCAGGCCACGAGGTATTTTCCGGGGTGGTGTTTAGAATATACAACCTTACCGGAAACAGGGATACGGTTTTGGTGAACATTGAAAACCGACATGAAGATGGAAACTTTTTTGCATTCTTTTTTAAGGAATTCATCTTCAAACACTTCTTCAATCGAAACTAGCTTACCATCGGCTGGGGAATATATCAAGTTTTCATCAGGTTTTATTTGTCTGACAGGAAGACGAAAAAATGTAATGATTAAAACTAAAAAAACTACTGAAAAAACAATGAAAGGAATATTATATACAGCAACATTTAGCAATACCAAAACAGAGGTAAATATTGTTAAAACCGGAAATGCTTTTTTATAAATACGCATAGAACTATTGTATTAAATTCAATTTGGTATCAATAATGAGTTTGGCTGTTTTAAAGGGAAGCCCTATTACAATCTCATCCTGTTCTATACCCCCGTACTTTCTTGACTCGGGGCAGCCAAATGATATGCTTACGGTTTGATTTATATAACAATTGGCAAATACATTACCACATACTGATAGTAAAGAGTAAGGCGGTATTGAAGGCATTATTTTACCTTTTCCCAGTGCATGCATGATTCTGGTTATCCTTTCGGGTTTTACATATAAAATAAATAAATCGGGTGTTAACTCTTTTTTCATGTACCCAGGCACCCCAAGATTGATATGGCTGATATCATGCAGGCTGGGTATACTATTTAAGGCACTTATTATAAAAGAAGAAGGTATTTTATTGTTCCCTGTTATAGTTTGGGCAAGCTGCCTGTCATTATTATCGAAACCTATGCACCTTCTGGCTCCGGGACAACCTAAATTTTCGTTAATAAGTCTTACAGGAATATTAAATGAATAGTTCACTGCTTCACAAAATTTCATTGGTTTCGCAGGAACATTCATAAATTCGGTTGTTTCGCCATTTATGTTTATGGCTGAGCATTTAGTCCCAAAAATATTTTTAAGTTCATCAATCATAATAATAATATTTAAAATGCCCATTTCAGGTAAATAGTACCCCAGGTAAACCCTCCCCCAAAGGCAGAAAGAATAAGCTTATCGCCTTTTTTAAGCTCGTTTTCTTTTTCCCACAGACAAAGGGGAATGGTAGCCGCTGTGGTATTCCCATACTTCGCAATGTTTATCATTATTTTATCCTTCGAGAGGTTCATCCTTCGTCCAACGGCTTCGATAATGCGCATATTAGCCTGATGAGGGACAAGCCATGAAAGGTCATTATTTGTAATGTTATGCCTTTTCATCATATCCATTGAAAAATCGGCTATTTTAGAAACCGCGGTTTTAAAGACGGGTTGTCCGTCTTGGTAAATAAAATGTTCTTTGGCATCCACTGTGGCATGAGTAGCAGGCTTCAAAGAACCTCCGGCACGAAGGTATAACAGGTCTTTACCTGAACCATCAATTTGAAGGTGATGGTCAATCACACCGACTTCTTCTGTGGTTGGTTCAAGCATTAAAGCAACGGCAGCATCGCCAAACAAAACACAAGTGGTACGGTCGGTATAATCGGTTATGGACGACATTTTGTCGGCTGCTACCAATATAACTTTTTTATATTTGCCTGTTTCGATAAATTGAGAAGCAGTTTGTAATGCAAAAATAAACCCTGAACAGGCAGCGCTTAAATCAAAACCCCATGCATTTTTTATCCCTGTCTTTTCAGTTACAAGGCAGGCTGTAGAAGGGAACATCATATCAGGGGTAATGGTAGCCACAATAACCAGTTCAATGTCTTCCGGCTTAGTAGTGGTTTTCTGTAAAAGTCCTTGTACGGCTTCGGCTCCCATATCGGATGTTGCCAGTCCTTCACTTTTTAGAATCCTTCGTTCCCTGATTCCGACACGCTGGGTTATCCATTCATCGGAG
>CAZWGG010000454.1:0-4951 GCA_964633305.1 uncultured Bacteroidales bacterium | reverse complement strand
TTTGAAAATAATATTTCTGAGTGGGATGGGATTACAGGACTTCACTTCCATAATCTTTGTGAATTAAATAGTGACGCACTTGAAAGGACATTAGAAAAAGTAGAAGAAAATTTTAGCTTTTATTTTGATAAAATATCTTGGATAAATTTTGGAGGGGGACATCATATTTCAAGATTAGATTACAATGTGGAAAAACTAATTGATATTATCACTAATTTTCAAAAAAAGTATTCTTTGCAGGTTTACCTTGAACCCGGTGAAGCTATTGCTTTAAATACAGGTGTATTGGTTTCTTCGGTTATGGATATTTTTAATAATGGGATAGATGTTGCAGTTCTTGATACAAGTGCTACGGCTCATATGCCTGATGTGTTGGAAATGCCTTACCGGCCAGAAGTTAAAAATGGTTATTTTCCTAAAAAAAAATATTTTACCTATCGTCTTGGGGGTATGACATGTTTAGCAGGTGATGTTATTGGGGATTATTCCTTTGAAAAGCCCCTAAAAATTGGACAAAAACTAATATTTGGAGATATGGCACATTATACAATGGTAAAAAACACAATGTTTAACGGTGTAAACTTGCCTTCAATTTATAAGTATAATTCTAATACTGGCGAATTACAACTCATTCGCGAGTTTGGATATGAAGATTATAAAAATAGGCTGGGGTAGAGATAAACATAAATGCAATTATAAGTCTTATCATTGATGATTAACACGTGTTAGTTTTTAAAAAATAATGTGTCGAATGCATGTATTGTTCTTATTTTTAACCGATCATATTGCATCTTTCAATCTTTTCAACTCAAAAAAAAACAATTTAGCATAGAAAAAAACACAAATCTGAAGAATATGAACTTCTGTAAAATTTTACAGACTTGCTTCATTTTAATAATATTCTCGATCTATAATTGTTCATACGACACTCGTAAAGAAAATATTGCATTACCGGGAGAATCATTCCCATATACAAATTTTCAAAGTTCATTAAAAATGGACTTGTCAGAATAGTATATGGTCGATATTTTTATGTTTAGCTGCAACTGCTCATGGAAACTAAGACACTATATCATTATACAAGCCTAGCGACTGCTGTTGAGTTTATATTGCCTAGCATGCGATTAATTCTTAATCCGATCATTAAGACAAATGATCCACGAGAAAACAAACCTTTTTCATTCATGACATTTGTTGAAAGGAAATCTAAGAATTATACTCAGGATCAAATTCTTGCTGAGACTATTAATTTACATTCAGATTATTTATTTTTTTCAAAATTAAGTGATTGGGAATCAGAACACGAGTATAGATTAATTTATTTTAGCAAGACTTCAAGGGATCAGTATTGCTCAATTAGAAAAAGTCTCAAATCTATTTATTTAGGTGTTGATTTCAACTTTAATTATCTTCCATCAATTGACCATCTGACTAATAGAATAGAACTATATAAACTGCACTTTTCTCATGACAAATTAAGACCAAAAAGAATAATTTATAAAAACAGTAGCCGCTAACAGCCCATGAACGAATAGGCTGCAAAGTGACACGATGATATGAACGTAATACGCTTTTTTTTATCTTGCTAATCAAAAACAGTGCGATACAACGCCTATGCCTCATATTAGCAAAATGTTATTGGGTATGTTGAAAAAGATTTGATAATTCTTTTCAGCAAAACATGGGCAGAACATGGCAGATTTATATATTTGATAAAAACTTATTATAATGAACCTGCAAAAAATCGAAAAACATTACCAGGATGTTTCATACTATAAACGTCCTGATTATTTAACACTCGAAGAATGGCAATACGCATTAAGAAAACAATATGCCGCAAAACATTATTTCAAAATTGAGAATATCGGTTCACACCCGGTTTATTCAAATTTCAATGTTTATAACCCTGAAACAAAAAACAGCTATAAAGTAGCCATTCGCAGTAACGATAACAGCATGAACTTTTGTTCGTGTAACGATTTTAAAACCAATAACCTGGGTACTTGTAAACATATAGAGTCTGTTCTGCACCTTATTCATAACGATAAAAAGTTGTCACATATCCTATCTGATGTAAAATACCAGCCGTCTTATACGTCAATTTACCTGAGATATACGGGAAAACGACAGGTTAAAATCAGGATTGGATCTGAAAAACAGGAAGAATTTGAAGAGTTAGCCACGAAATATTTCGACAACGATTTTATATTAAAAGAATCGTCTTATGATTCTATTGAAAACCTGCTTAATGAAGCCGCCGGTATTCATTCCGGATTCAGGTGTTACCCTGATGCACTGGAATATATTATAGAATTACGTGATGAAAAACACAGAAAACAGCTTGTATTGGAGAATTACCGAAAATATATTAAAAACGGGAAGTTTAATACATTAATTAATACAACGTTGTTTCCTTTTCAAAAAGAAGGGATTTGTTTTGCCGCTGAAGCCGGAAAATGTTTAATTGCAGATGATATGGGCCTGGGCAAAACAATCCAGGCCATTGCAACAGCAGAATTATTAAGAAAAGAACTTGATATAAACCATGTTATTGTAGCATGCCCTACCTCCCTAAAATACCAATGGAAAAACGAAATAGAAAGATTTACCAAAAGCAGTGTTTTGGTAATTGAAGGGGTAGTTACAAATAGAATTAAGCAGTATAACGAAGAGGCATTTTATAAAATAGTATCATATCACACGGCAGTAAACGATATTGTTTATATTAATAACAGTGAACCAGAACTGCTGATATTGGATGAAGCACAGAGAATAAAAAACTATAAAACAAAGATTTCCCGGCAAATTAAAAAACTCGAATCTGCTTACAAAATAGTTCTTACCGGTACTCCTCTTGAAAATAAACTTGAAGAATTATACTCTGTCATTCAATTTGTTGATCCCTTTAAATTAGGCCCCTTTCATAAGTTTATGGCCGAACACCAGGTTATAGGTGAAAACGGAAAAGTAATAGGCTATCAGAACCTTAATGAAATTGGAAAAATGTTATCGGATATAATGATACGCCGAAAGAAACAAGATGTTTTGCTACAATTACCCGAACGAATGGACAAAAATCTTTTTGTACCTATGACAACCAGACAGCAAGAAATTCATGATGAATACAAATACCTAGTTAGCCTGTTAATTAACAAATGGAAAAAATATGGTTTTTTAAAAGAAAAAGACAGGCAAAGGCTAATGATTTACCTGAATATGATGCGCATGGTTTGTGACAGTACCTACATCATTGACCAGGAATCACGGAATGATACCAAGATTGAAGAATTAATGAATATTTTGGATGAATTTTTTGATGAAGGAAACGAAAAGGTAGTGATTTTTAGCCAATGGGAACGAATGACACGATTAGTCGCTAAAGAACTTGTCAACAGAAAAATTTGGTTTGAATACCTGCATGGAGGTGTTCCCAGTGTAAAACGGAAAGAATTATTCACTAATTTTAATAACGAACCTCAATGCAGGGTATTTCTTTCAACCGATGCAGGTGGTGTCGGATTAAACCTTCAAAGTGCTTCACTGTTAATCAATCTTGATATACCCTGGAACCCTGCTGTATTAGAACAACGGATAGGTAGGGTATACAGGCTGGGCCAAAAACGTAATGTATCTGTTATAAACATGGTAGCTACTGGCACTATAGAACATCGAATGCTGCAGGTTATAAGTTTTAAACAATCGATGGCGGCTGGTGTCCTGGATAATGGTGAAAATACCATTTTCATGGGTGATGATAAATTTAAGAAATTTATGGAATCGGTAGAAAAAATGGTAGAAAAATCCCATTCCGCACCATCAGCAACCGTACCTATGGATAATGATGAATTGAAAAGAAAAACTTACGAAAAAGAACAAGTCACTTCAAAAGAAAAATCGCCTGACGAACGATCTGCCCCCGTTCAACAAACCTTGTTTGGGGATGATGATATTCCTGTTCAGGAGACTGATCAACCGGAAGAAGAAATGAATACTTCTTCCCAGGATTTGATATCAATGGGCGTAAGCTTTTTTAGTAAACTAAATCAGGTCCTTTCCAATCCAGAATCAACACAACAACTTATAAAATCAGTTATTGAACAAGATGATAAAGGAAAAACATACCTGAAAATTCCTGTCAAAAATGAAAAAATGGTTGAGAATACAATGATGCTGATATCAGAGTTGTTGAGAAACATTAGAGTATGAAATAGATTTAATCTTTTACGAATAGTAATAAATTATATAAAAATCAATACTATTCGCTTTTGTTTACCTAACAATTCTTTTTTTAAAGTACTTTCTCAATCATTGTCAAGGAGATTCTGTTTGGGGATTCAATAATCACAATTTTCAACGATCAAAACAGAAGGTATATATACCATTCACATGTATCTTATCAATTGATGGAGTAAATATTTTTTTTATTCAAAAATTTAGATTAGATTTGACTATTTTACAATCATTTTTAATGATTAAAATATAGACATTTTTACAAAAGAAAATCAAAAAACCTTTCGAAAAACAAATTCTTTAAAACAAGAAAAGTATACTGAATAATAAAAGCCACAGAATATGTATTTCAGTACTAACATCAAACATTTAAGGAAACGAAAAAAAAACACACAAGACGAAGTGGCACATACTCTTGGCATGAAACGTTCTACATTAAGTGGTTATGAAAACGAAATTAGTCAGCCCACTGTACATGCCCTAATTGCTTTTTCAAAATATTATCATATAGCTATTGATACATTATTAAATGTTGATCTTAGTCAAATGTCTGAACATCAAATCTTAGAGCTCGAAATAGGAGGAGATGGATACGTAAAAGGAAGTAACCTTAGGGTTCTGGCAACAACGGTTAATAACGAAAATGAGGAAAATATTGAGCTAGTACCCGAAAAAGCTAAGGCAGGATATACGACAGGTTTTGCCGATCCCGAATTTATAA
>CAZWGG010000453.1:289-4958 GCA_964633305.1 uncultured Bacteroidales bacterium | reverse complement strand
AAGTGTCTCGTCCTAAAATAGGTTTACACTAAAAATTAAAAAAATGGATAAAAAAAGTAAACTTATTTCAGGATTAACAGAACGAAAAATTGTTCAAAAACCAAGTGCATATTTTTCAGATGATGAAAAACATATAATAATACAAGAAATGCTTGAGGTCAGATGTACAAAAAGAGATATTTGGGAAAAGTATACTGGCCAGGAAGAAGAGCATGGCCAGCTTCTTCGGTGGATGAGAAAATTAGGTTATGATGATAGTATTCCAACCAGAAGGCCTAATTTTGTTTCAAACCCTATTCAAATGAAAAAGAAAAATTCAACAGAAGGGCCAACAACATCGTTTGAGAACCTTCAATTAAAAAAAAGAATTGAAGAGCTTGAAAAGCAGTTAAAAGATGCAGAAATGAAAGCTATAGCTTTTTCAACAATGGTAGATATTGCCGAAAAAGAATTTAATGTTCCAATCAGAAAAAAGTACAATACCAAACCATCGAAGAAATGAAAAATAATTTTTCACGCATAGGACTAAGCAAATTATGTGGATGGTTTGGTATTACCAGGCAGGCTTATTACCAAAATAGCTGGAAAGCTATTGAATTAAGCATTGAAGAAGATTTGGTGTTAAATGAAGTTAAAAAAATACGTAAACGTCATGGACGAATGGGAACCAGGAAGCTATATGAAAAACTGGAAACATTTATGCTGGAACACCAAATAAAAATGGGCAGGGATGCTTTGTTCGACTTACTTTCTGCAAATCATATGCTTGTAAGGAAAAGAAAAAGAAGGGTTCAAACAACCCAATCGTATCACTGGCTACGTAAGTATCCAAATTTGATAAAGGATTTTACCCCAACTACTCCAAACCAGCTATGGGTAAGCGATATAACCTATTGGCAAATAGAAAATGGATATGTTTATATTAGTTTTATAACCGATGCCTATTCACATAAGATTGTAGGCTTTCATGTTGCTGAAACATTAGAAAGCATTGAAACTATACAAGCGCTCAAAAAGGCTCTCCCTGGCTTAATTAAAGAGCCGGAGAGCCATTTTGAGCTTGTGCATCATTCAGACAGGGGTGTTCAATATTGCCATCATGAATATGTAAAGTTATTGCAGGACAATGATGTTAAAATAAGCATGACAGAAAATGGAGACCCATTAGAGAACCCAATTGCGGAAAGGGTTAACGGAATAATTAAAGAAGAATACCTACAGGATTATAAAGTAAATAATATCTATGAAGCAAGAAAGGTATTAGCTTTTGTAGTAAAACTTTACAATGAAGAAAGGCCTCATAACAGCATTAGTAATTTAATGCCAGGTGATGTACATAAAAACAATATTAAAACAAAAAAATTATGGAAGAATTATTACAAAAAAAATACTACTATTGTAAATCAATTACAGGATTAAAAATTAACTGTAAATTAATATCAGGATTTAGTTATTAACCTGTAAACTTTTTTTAGGACTATACAGAAGAAAGAAACCCCACCCACATTGCAGCACATTTGCAAGCCCCACGAGCCGACGCTCAAAACCAAAGCTTGCAAAAGAGCTGCAATTTTGCTTACGCACCCGTGCTAAATTGTTACTTTAGTATTTTATTTTAAAATTAATTTTTATAAAAAATATATGGCGAAGAAAATCCAACAGACAAAGCCCATTGAGCAATACGAACACAAGGACAAGGACAGATTAAACAATCCACCTGTTGGATTAGTAGATGCCCAGACAGATAATGGAGGCTATAAAAAACAAACCTACCAATACGACCCACACCTTGACCCACAATTACAATGGGCTGGCAAAGCGGAACATACAAGTTTTGATGTTCCAACCGTAAGTTTGCATGTGCATGAACGAATTGACCCACGGCGAATTATTGAAACCGTGCGAAAAGAGGAAAAAGATGTACCTGTTCAAATGAGTTTATTTGAAGAACAAAAAAAACCATTACGTGAAGCTATAGAATTCTACAAACACAAAGAAAACTGGAGTAACCGACTGATTGCAGGTGACAGCCTTTTGGTTATGAACAGCCTTATTGAAAAAGAAGGTATGGGCGGTAAGGTTCAGATGGTTTATTTTGACCCACCTTATGGAATTAGATACGGAAGTAATTTTCAGCCATTCGTAAATAAAAGAGATGTTAAGGAAAAAGATGATGACTTAACTTCTGAACCTGAAATGATAAAAGCATTTCGCGATACTTGGGAATTGGGTATTCATTCTTATTTAACTTACTTAAGAGACAGGTTAAAACTTGCTAATGATTTGCTTTCTGAAACAGGCTCATGTTTCATACAAATTGGTGAAGACAATTTACATTATGTAAGAAACATAATGGATGAAGTATTTGGTTATGGAAATTTCATGTCCATGATTACTGTACGAGTTAAAGGAATGCCTTTTGGTGCAAAGCACCTCGAAAATATGTATGACCATATTGTTTGGTATGCAAAAGATATTTCTAAAGTAAAATACAGACAATTATTTTCAACAAGAGAAATTACAGGAGAATACTCTTTCGTTGAAGAAAAGAATGGTAGTAGAAGAAAACTTAATGATGAAGAAAAAGAAAACATTAAAAATGTACCAAAAGATGCAAGATTATTTTGCAGACTTGACACATATTCGAGTGGCTATACACCGACTTGCATATACGATATAGAATTTGAAGGTAAAATTTACAAACCCGAAACAGGCAAAAGCTGGAAAACAACTAAGCAAGGTATGGAATTGCTCATTGCCAAGAAACGAATAATGAATTTAGGTTCTAAACTATACTTTATTAATTATTTTGATGATTACCCTGTAAGCCTTCTTACGAATCATTGGAATGACACATCTGGTGGATTTTCTGAAGCAAAAAAATATGTCGTTGAAACGAACCCAAAAGTTATTGCCCGTTGTATGACCATGTGTACAGACCCAGGAGATTTAGTATTTGACCCAACATGTGGTAGCGGAACAACTGCTTTTGTTTCTGAAAATTTAGGAAGACGTTGGATGACTTGTGATACTTCAAGAGTAGCATTGACATTAGCAAAACAGAGATTAATGAAAGCTAATTTTAATTATTATGAATTAGCACATCCAAATGAAGGAGTTGGAAGTGGGTTTGTTTACAGTAGAGTCCCACATATTACTTTAGGTGATTTGGCAAATGATAATCCTGCTGGTGAAGAGGTGTTATACGATTTGCCTACTGTTAACAATAAAAAAGCAAGAGTAACGGGTCCATTTACTTATGAGGCTGTTCCTGCCCCTGTTGCAAAATCATTTGAAGATGTGGAATCCGATAATCATGTGGAAGCAGACATTTCTATTTCAAGAAGTGGCGAAACTTTTAGACAGGATGAATGGCGAAATGAATTACTTCGTTCAGGTGTAAGAGCTAAAGGTGGAAAACTGATTGAATTTACTAGAGTTGAACCTTTAAGTGGTACTCGTTTTTTACAAGCAGAAGCAGAAACAAAAGAGGACAACCCGAAACGGGTTGTGGTTTGTTTCGGTCCTGAACATGCACCTTTGGAACAGCGAATGGTCGAACTTGCTTTGGAAGAAGCAAGAACCCTAAAACCAAAACCTGAAATTATTTTATTCTGTGCTTTCCACTTCGACCCCGAAGCAAGAAAGGATATAGAAGAAACCAATTGGCCGGGCATTACTCTTTTAGAAGCTCAAATGAATGCTGATATGTTGACGGATGATTTGAAAAAGAAACGAAGCAGCAATGAAAGTTTCTGGCTGATTGGTCAGCCCGATGTGCAAATCACCGAAATCAAATTAGGTGACGACAAAGGTAAATACACCGTTGAAGTAAATGGCTTTGATTATTACAACCCAAAAACTGGGACAGTTGACAGTGGTGGTAAAGGCGATATTGCCATGTGGATGCTTGACCAAGATTATGACGGAAGAAGTTTATTTCCTTCTCAAGTATTTTTTCCAATGGCAGGTGCAAAAGAAGGATGGGCATCTTTAGCTAAAAACCTAAAAGCAGAAATTGACGAAGAAAAAATTGAAGCATTTGGCGGAACTATTTCTTTACCATTTATTGCAGGTAAAAATGTTGCGGTAAAAATAATAGACGCAAGGGGTATTGAATCATTAAAAATTATCAGACTGTAATACGATATGAAGAATATAAACAAGCTGATAATTAATTCCCCTTACGTTGAGCCGCAACAGTATTGGGAATATATCAGAGACACCAGAGAGTTTGTTTTACAAACAGGTCGCAGACCAGCAGGTTATGTCGTGGCTTCCGAAAGTTCAAAATCATTTGATGACCCGGGAACATTCATTGAAATTGATTTAGTAAACAGCATTCGACCAAGAATAAATAAATGGCGTGAAGCAGGTTATCCCGGTGTTACAGGAATAACCAAACGACTTTTACAACATTGGCAAGACCCCGAAGAACGGAAAGACCGCAGGTTTTTCTTTTGCCAATTAGAAGCCATTGAAACATTAATTTGGTTAACCGAAGCACCCGAAGCAGACAAAACAGGCATTGATATTCCGAGTGATGGTGGTGAGTTTAGCCGTTGGTGTAACAAAATGGCAACAGGTTCGGGAAAAACCATTGTAATGGCTCAACTAATTGCATGGAATGTGCTAAACAAAGTAGCCAATACAAAAGATACTCGGTTTT
>CAZWGG010000453.1:0-279 GCA_964633305.1 uncultured Bacteroidales bacterium | reverse complement strand
GCCCCAGGCTTGACTGTACGAAATCGTCTATCTGTTCTTAATCCTACCGTCCCAGAAAACTATTTTGAAGAATTCAATATTGTGCCTTCGGGTTTAATGGATTCTTTGCGTCAAAGCAAGATAATAATCAAAAACTGGCATGGTTTGGCATGGCAAACTGAAGAAAAAATTGCTAAGAAAAAATCAGTAGATAAACGAGGTGCAAAAAGCGATGAAGCCTATGTAAAAGAAGTTTTGGGCGACATGGCAAATGCCACTAACATTATTGTAATAAACGAT
>CAZWGG010000452.1:2065-4972 GCA_964633305.1 uncultured Bacteroidales bacterium | reverse complement strand
GATTGAAGGAGCAAATCATTATAATATTCAAATAGTTAGTCCTACTTTTTTAAACATTGAAAAACTGGTATTGGATTCACTTACTTTAAATAATACGTATGAAACGTCTCTTATACCGGGTGATTACGAATGGAGGGTTTTAGCAAAAAATAGCTCAAGCATAGCTTATTCAGATACATTTTCATTTAAAATAGATACGGTTTCCAGTAAATAATAAATGGTTTTACCTGATTTTAATGAAAAAGAAAGTAAATATAAAGATATTTCTGATAGTTGGTGTAGTACTTATTTGGGGATATATTGCTTTTAAGGCTATTAGCTTGTTAAAAAATCCATTACCCCTTAAAACAAGTAATAGAAATACTATTTCAGATGCATCTCCTGTGAAATCTCCGGATACGTTTAATCTTTTGTTAAATTATGAAGACCCATTTTTAAAGTCAACTACTTCAACGTATAGAAAATTTACTAAAAACACAAGCAATAAAAGGCCACGAAAGGCAGCACCTTTCAAATCTCAAAAAGTTAATATCTCCTGGCCTCAAATTGTCTATAAAGGCATAATTACAAATAACAACTCAGACAAGGTAACCATAATGCTTACCATCAACAAAAGAAATCATATACTTTACCGGGGTTCTGAAGTTGAATATATTAAAGTTCTTCAAATCACTAAAGATTCAGTAAAATTAAATTATAAAAATGATATCAAATATTATAGACGTGACCATATCAAATAAAGAATATATTGCAATTAAACAAATACTGATTTTGTTAGTATTTACAGTTGGAATAGTAACAAATTCAACATCACAAAAAATAGAAGATGTAACACCTTCTATGACCCGTGAAATTGTTCTGTCAAATTCCGATTCAACTGTTACATTTAATATCCTGGTAAAATACAATAAAAAAAATGATTTAAAAAACAATGTTAATTATTATTGGTACATACCGGAAACTATTTATAAAAATAAGGGAGGTTTTGCCGGAAACTTACTCCATGGAAAATATATTGTGTACGATGGCAAAAACCGGTTACTGACAAACGGTTCATTTTCCGAAGGATTAAAAAATGGAATTTGGAAAACTTGGTGGGATAACGGTGAATTACGTTCATCTCTAGAGTGGAAAGACGGAATGAAAGATGGAACAGCAAAATATTATGATAAAAATGGTAAGTTATATAAAACAGTAGATTATAAAAATGGGAAAATAGATGGTAATGTTGTGATTATTACTCAAACTAAAAGTATTATAAAAAAATATAAAAATGGGATTGAGGTTAGTAAGAAAAAAGATAAGAAACTTTCAAATGATAAACCATTTAGACTATTTCATTCAAAAACAAAGGATGAGAAGGTTGATAGAAAAAATGGTAAAGAAGACCATACTTTAACAGATAAGAACAAAATAAAAAAAGAAAAACATAATGGAGAAAGCAAAAGAAAAGATAATCATACATTCATACAAAAAATAAAAAATATCTTTAATAAGAATAAAAAAGAAGAAACCATCGATACCTCAAAGGAAAAGAAATAAAATGATAATAAAATGCTAAAAGCAGGTACCCTTCCATATGCGCTATTCATTAGCTTGTTGCTAACATTGCTGACCAGCAGCCTGTTTTCTTTTTTTTATATTTATAATAAATATTATACCCGGTTAGAGAATATTCAACATCTTAATGATAACGTTAATTCATCGTATACTATTTTTTTCAACAGTCCAGAAAAGTTTGAATATGGAAAAACAAAAAAATTGTTTTTATTTAATGATACGTTATCTGCCGTATATTTAACCCGAAAACAATGGGGAGGCTATGAAATAGTAATATCCCAGGCAAGATGGACAAAACAAACAGTTAAAAAAATAGCGCTTTGCGGAACCGAATGGCAGCCGAAAAACAAGTATGCGATATATTTAACCGATAATAATAATTACCTGTCAATTGGAGGAAATACAAAAATAATTGGAGATTGCTATGTGCCCGGTGCATATATAAAACCCGGGGTTATTCACGGAAAAGGAATAGCTTTCAAAAATGCTGTACAAGGTAAACTGTTCAATAGTAGTCCAAACCTTCCGGTTGCTGACAAAGCAGTTATTGATTTCCATAAGATGCTGTTTTCTTATTCCAACACGGATAAAGACAGTATAGCTAATGTTAATGATGAAAGTTTGACAAAACTTAGTATTAATCGCTCGTTTATGGAAAAAACACTGGTATTTTATTCTGAAAATAAAATAGCAGTAGAAGATTGCAATTTGAAAGGAAATATCATGATCAAATCTGAAGAATCGATTTCTGTAGAAAGCACTGCCATGTTGGAAAATATTATTGTATCCGCCCCTATAATCCATGTAAAAAGAAATTTTGAAGGAGAAATACAGCTCTTTGCCACTGATTCAATTGATATTGAAGATAATTGTAAGCTCAATTACCCCAGTTACCTGTGTGCAATCGGAAATAATAAAACATCTATATATATAGGAATGAGAACAGAAATGCATGGTGGCATATTACACCTGGCCACCGATAGAACAAACCAAAAAAAATCGAAAATAACCATTAAAAAAAATGCAGAAATATATGGTATAATATACTCAAATGCATTGAGTGAAATTAAAGGGAAACTCAGAGGAAGTATTATCTCTGACTATTTTCATTATCAAACCAAATCAGCTATATATGAAAATTTTCTTTTGGATTGTACGATAAATTCATCGGAACTATCCGACTTTTTTATAAGTCCGTTAATCCTACAGGAAGCAAAACAAAGAAGATTAATAGTCCACTTGCAACGAGAAAGGCATTCCTTTTAAATTCTCTTCCAGGAAGTTTAAATCCTATGTAGATATATCCAATTCCCATGACTATTGCTGGTAATCCCATTCCTATGTATG